>JAACFN010000041.1 GCA_009937455.1 Verrucomicrobiaceae bacterium
CAGCGGGACCCTTGGCTCTTCTGGAGCTACTCAAGGAGGGTCTGTTTGAGTCTGAAGTCGAGTGGATGTTATGCCCATTAATGAATCCCACGGGAGTGTCGAGGGGCTGTCGTGAAAACCATCAGGGACTGGACTTGAACCGAGACTATTTTCGTCGGGCGAGCGCAGAGGTGGCGGGGCATGTGGCGTGGCTTGAACAACAGCCCGTGCCGGATGTGTTTTTATCACTGCATGAGGACTGGGAGAGCACAGGTTTTTATCTCTATGAAATTCAGAAGTGCGCCTTTGCCAGTGTGGCGCACGCCATTTTGCAGTCGGCGGCTGTTGAGATTGCGCCTGAGCCAAGTTCGCTGATTGATGATCATGCAGTGCGCGAACCAGGTTGGATTTTTCACAAACCAGAGGCTGACTTTCCCGAGGACTGGCCGGAAGCGATCTATATGGCAAATAAGGGCACGCAGGTGTCATATACCTTTGAGACGCCGAGCTCACTGGAGCTTGAGAAGCGTATCAACTGTCACAAACTCGCCTTAAATAAGGCGGTAGAGGAATTCCTGTTGACGTGGGGGGTGTGAGCCGAGTCTAATGACTTAGATGATTGCTCGACTTCGTGGTAAAGGAATGGGCTTGGGTATCTGGTCAGTGTTTCGCTGAGCACCTATGATTTGATCAACCCTGTGGAGGGCAAGGAGGTGGAGCTGCGCACCCATCTACATATCCGTGAGACGGCGCACACGCTTTATGGTTTTGCCACAGACGCTGAGCGTGATTTGTTTTTACTATTGATTGAGAGGGTTAGCGGCATTGGCCCATCCATCGGGATGTCGGTGCTCAGTGGCATGCCGGTGGAGCATTTCAAGGCCTGCGTGGTCAATGGTGATGCGGCGGCACTCTCCCAGATCAAGGGCTTGGGCAAAAAGACGGCAGAGCGCATTATTTTAGAACTTAAAGACAAGGTGGGTGTAGCGGAGGCATGGCAGGCTGCCGCTGGTGACGCAACTCCGAGTGCCTCGATTGATGCTGAGTCTGCCTTAATTGGTCTTGGTTATAAGCAGGCAGATGCGAAAAAGGCAGTGGCCGCGGTGGCGAAGCTGAAAGCTGCTGCGACTACCGAAGATCTGGTCCGAGATGCTCTCAGAATGTTAAATTCCTGAGGGTATCGTTTGAGGGTGTTGTTGGTCGTTGTTGACGCATGCTTGAATTGTTCTGGTCAAAGACAAGGTGCATGATTAGCGTATTGTGCATCTGCCCCGTGAGTCCGCATGAGCCTATCCGCATGAGCCTTGTGGCCTACTATTCAGTTGCTATTTTAGCTTGAATCACATGCAGCCAGTCACTACAGCAACTTGCACATCCTCTCCAGAATTCCATGATTGAGAACACTCCCACAACACTCGACTTTTCCGAATCTAAGATTAATCAGGATCTGACGCCTGAAGATAAGATTCAATTTTTCCGGGACATGGCTCGCATTCGTCGTTTTGAGCAGACGGCACTCAAATTCTACAACAAAGGCATGATGGGGGGCTTTTTACACCTCTACATAGGTCAAGAGTCTATTGCCGCTGGCACGCTCGGATTATGTAAGGAAAATGACCATGCCATTACCGCTTACCGTTGTCATGGGCATGCACTCTCCATGGGTATGGATATGAATAGCTGCATGGCTGAGCTCTACGGTAAAGCTACCGGTGCCGCTAAAGGCAAGGGTGGCTCCATGCATTTGTTTGACCCGTCGAAAAACTTCTGGGGTGGACACGGTATTGTTGCCGGACAAACACCACTTGGCTTGGGTCTTGCCTACGGAGTGAAGTATCAAGAGCTGGAAGGTTGCTGCCTTTGTTACTTGGGAGATGGTGCCATCAACCAGGGTGCTTTTCACGAGTCACTCAACATAGCAGCTCTTTTTGAATTACCCGTCATTTATATTATTGAGAATAATGGTTATTCGATGGGCACGAGTCAGAACCGTTCTAGCGCCTACAAAAACTGCCTAGCCCAACGTGCTGAAGCCTACGACATGGACTGGGACTTGGTGAATGGTGAAGATCTTTACGAGGTTCGCGCTAAAACGCACATTGCCATGGAGCGCGCGCGTAAGGAGTCCAAGCCCACCGTGCTTGAAATTGCCACGTATCGCTACTACGGGCACTCCGTTGCTGATGCGAACGCTAAAAAATACCGCACACCCGAGGAAATCGAGGAGTATAAGACCTATCACGATCCCATCCGTCTCTGGCGTCGCCGTTTGATCGAGGAGGCTGTATTCACGGATGCCGAAGCTGACGCCATCGACAAAGAAGCAAAAGCTGAAGCTGATCAGTCAGCTGTTTTTGCAGAACAATCACCACCGCCCACCGTAGAGTCAATTTTTGAGGACGTTTACTGGGAAATTGATAACAACACTGAATCGGGTAATACCGGCCGACATTTTTTCAACGACTGATTTTAAACCTTTTAAATAACGTCCAACACATTTTTCTATGAGAGAGTTACTCTACCGTCACGCAATACGTGAAGCCCTTGATGAAGAACTAGCCCGCGATGACAAAGTCGTCGTCATGGGAGAGGAAGTCGCCCAGTACAACGGCGCTTATAAAGTGACCGAAGGCCTGTGGGACAAGTGGGGCAGTAAGCGCATCGTTGATACCCCCATCTCTGAAGCCGGATTCATTGGCATGGGCATTGGTGCTTCTATGCTAGGTGTTCGTCCTGTGATGGAGTTGATGTTTTGGAGTTTCCACTCGGTTGCCTTTGACCAGCTGGTGAACAACGCTGCATGTGTGCGCTACATGTCAGGCGGATTATGTAATGTGCCCATCGTCATGCGTGGCCCTGCCAATGGCGGGACAGCGGTTGGGGCAACCCACTCGCATTGCCCCGAAGGTCTTTTTGCGGCTTTTCCTGGTTTGAAAGTCTGTGCACCTGCAACTCCTGCCGATGCCAAGGGGCTGATGAAGACTGCGATCAGAGATAATGATCCAGTTTACATCATGGAGAACACCTTATTGTATGGCACTAAGGGACCTGTGCCCGATCCTGCAGATGGTGATCACCTTGTGCCTTTGGGCAAGGCGGACATCAAACGTGAAGGCACTGATGTTTCTCTGATTGCTCATGGTCGCAGTGTGATTCGCTCTCTTGAAGCGGCTGAGACACTGCAGTCCGAGCATGGTATCAACTGTGAGGTTCTCGACCTGCGTTCTATTCGTCCACTCGATCAGCAAGCGATTCTTGATACGGTGATGAAGACCAACCGAGTGGTTTTAGTTGATGAGAGTAAGCCGTTTTCAGGAGTGAGTGCTACGATTGCTACGCTTATCCAAGAGCATGCTTTTGATTATCTGGATGCTCCAGTGAAACGCGTTTGTGCGCTTGATGCTCCTGCGATTTATTCTCCATACGTTGAGGATGAGCAGCTTCCCAACCCGCGTCGTATTATTGAGCAGGTATTGACGCTGGCTTAATTTGTCGGCTGATTTGAGGGCAAAGTCTTTTTTAGTTTTTTATTGTAAGTAACGCTATTTTTTTATAAAATAGTGTTTACTATGAAAGTCACCTTACATTTATTAATCCTAACAATCTTTTCTCTCGGACTATCATCCTGCTGTAGCATGGTCAGTTCTAAAGTTCTCGCTCGTGCATCTGCCCAAGCTTCAGGAGAGCCCAACATCGGGCTGGTTCCGACCATGAAAGAACTCGCTACTAGCGATTAATCAGCCCCTTTTCGCCAATATCTCTTAAGGCTATGCCCGCTAGGTCATAGCCTTTTACTTGCCTGCGTTTCGGTAGATCTGTCATTTTTTTTAGTATCTTCATAAACAGTCGCGGATTTTGGTATAATCAGCTTGCCCCCAAGCCATGTTTCGAAGAAAAGTGCCTCTGCACACTGCGTGATTAACTGATTTAACTTATGCCTACAAATATTGAAATGCCCAAGCTTTCCGACACAATGACGGAAGGTACCCTTGTAAAGTGGAACAAACAGGTGGGTGACACCATTGAAATTGGTGATGTGATCGCTGAAGTGGAGACCGATAAGGCGACCATGGAGATGGAGGCATTTGATGAAGGCATCCTCTCTGATATTCTTGTTCAAGCAGGGGAGAAAGCCGCCGTTGGTGCGACCTTAGGCGTGCTACTCGAAGACGGGGAAGAAGCACCTGCGCCCGGATCAGCACCAGCTGCGATCAGCGCTCCAGAGTCACAGCCTTTTGCTGAAGGGGCTGAAGGGGCTGAAGCTGCTCAAGGCGCTGAAGCGGGCGAAGCTAGCCAGCCAGCAGCCGAGCTTGCTGCTCCTGCTGCACAACAGGCTGGTCCTGGTGAGCGGATCAAAGCGTCACCTCTTGCGCGAAAAATTGCAGATTCTAAGGGTGTTAACATCGCTGCGATTCAAGGATCGGGTCCTGGCGGAAGAATCGTCAAGGCTGATGTCGAGGCTGCTGCTGAGGGAGGTAACGCACCTTCACGCTTGGCGAGTGCAGCTACTGCGCTTGCGGCCTCTGCAAAAGCTCAAGTCGTTCAATCAACACCAGCGGCAGTGTCTGCACCAGCACCTGCTGTGGCAATCAATCCTGTTGTTGCTGCCGGCGATCAAACCATCGAGTTAAGCTCCATGCGCCGCATCATCGCGGATCGTTTGTTGACATCGAAGACAACGATTCCTCATTTCTATCTGCATGTTGAGTGTGACACGGCCCCCTTGATGACCTTGCGTAAGCAGATCAATGCACAGGCAGAGCAAACGCATGGTAATAAATATAGCATTAATGATTTTGTATTGAAGTCAGTGATCAACGCTGCGCAGGCAGTCCCGGAAATCAATGCTTCCTTCAATGGTGATAGCATCGTGCAATTTGCCAAGGTGGGTGTTTCTATCGCCGTTGCCGTTGATGATGGTTTGGTGACTCCTGTGATCAAGGATGCGGCAAGCAAGTCGATGCTGCAGATTTCTCAAGAGGTTAAAGATCTCGCCGTGCGCGCTCGTGACAAAAAGCTCATGCCCAATGAATTTGATGGTGGCACAGTTACTGTTTCTAATCTCGGTGCATGGGGAATTGAAAGTTTTGACGCTATCATCAACCCACCGCAAGCTGCGATTTTGAGTGTGGGTGCAATTATTGAAAAGCCGGTGGTGAAAGACGGCCAGATCGTTCCTGGTATGCGCATGAACATTGGCTTGAGTTGTGATCACCGCGTGGTGGACGGCGCTGTAGGTGCTAGATTCCTCAACGAGGTCAAAAAGCTCATCGAGAATCCAGCTCTGATGCTGGTTTAATGAAGGCTGTCGTCACAGGAGCCGCAGGTGGTTTGGGCCAAGCCATTACCAAGAGCTTACGTGGCGCTGAAATGGATGTTCTTGCTCCTGGTAAAGGGGAGCTTGATGTTACTTCGTCTGATTGCGTTAAGGTCTTTTTTGAGTCCTGCAAAGACACTGATCTGCTTGTCTGCAATGCCGGCATGACGATCGATAAGGCCATCGCACGGATGAGCGAGCAGGATTGGTCAAGTGTGCTTGATGTTAATCTGAAGGGGGCTTTCCTGTGCGCGCGTGAGGTGTCTCGAGCTATGGCAAAACGTCGAAGTGGCCATATCCTCTTTATTTCTAGTTTTTCGGCACTGCACCCTCCGGTTGGGCAGGCTAATTATAGCGCTGCGAAGTCGGCATTGCTGGGAATGATGAAGTCTATGGCGCAGGAGCTTGGCCGCCGTAATGTGCGTGTGAATGCTGTGATCCCTGGGTTCATGGAGACCAAAATGACGGCGGGCTTAGATGACGAAATCAAGGCGGGCATTCGTAATCGGCATGTTTTGGGTAGATATAATACAGCGGAGGCGGTGGCTGGTTTTGTCACCTACCTGCATCAGCATTTACCACATACATCGGGCCAAGTATTTAATTTGGATAGCCGAGTTATCTAAGGCACTTGAGCGCGTATTGATCTGCGAGATTGACCTGTCGGCTCCAGCGACTTAGAATGAATCACTATGCCTAAGGTTTTTGATTTTGATGTCTATCAGCCGAAGGAGATCGCCAACCGAGTGGAGACGATCGGAGTTGCAAAGGCTCAGTTGTCTCTGCTGTCCATGGCTGTTCTTGGAGTTTTGGCGGGTGCGTTCATTGGCCTAGGGGCTCTTTATTTTGTAATCATTAAGTCTGACCAAGGTCTAGGGTTTGCTCTTTCTCAGGTGCTAGGTGGGGTGGCCTTCTCCCTAGGGCTGATCATGGTTGTCATTGCTGGAGCTGAATTGTTTACCGGCAATAATTTGATCGTGATGGCGTGGGCTGACCGTAAGGTTTCCACGGCGCATCTATTGAGAAATTGGGTGGTAGTTTTCCTGTCTAATTTTGTCGGCGCCTTTGGCTTGGCGTATCTGGTGTTTCGATCGGGGCATTGGGAAATGAACGACGGCGCGATCAAGGATCAGTATCTCAAGATAGCTGCGGCTAAGTGTTCGTTGCCGTTCTGGGAGGCTTTTTTTAGGGGGGTTCTCTGCAATATTCTCGTTTGCTTGGCGATATGGATGGCCATCGCAGGACGCAGTGTCTCAGGCAAGGTGTTGGCCATTGTTTTTCCGATTTCGGCATTTGTCGCTGCTGGATTTGAGCACAGTATCGCCAACATGTATTTTATCCCGATGGGCATGTTGCTCAAGTCAGTGGGTCACACGGTGGCAAACGTAGATGTGATCGGCTGGGCAGGATTCGCTCGAAATATGATGCCGGTGATCCTTGGTAATATGGTGGGCGGCAGTGTGCTCGTAGGGCTAGTCTACTATGTGATCTATCTCAGGAAAAATCCTGAGGACTAACAGGTCTCGTTGCCGCTTTCCTCCAGTGTTCTTCTGACAAGGTTGAGCGCGTCTTGACTAGTGGCTTGTTTGAAGATCTCTCGGCCGTAGGGTGTGAATTTTTTGATCGCCTTGCTGCTTGTTGCTGTGGCGATGCCTATCCAGACCGTTCCCACCGGCTTCTGCTCACTACCGCCTCCGGGGCCTGCAATGCCCGTGACTGAGACAGCGATATCCGCTTGAGCATTGGCAAGTGCGCCCTCAGCCATCTGGATGGCCACCGCTTCACTGACCGCTCCGTGTTGTTCCAAGGTGGTGGCGCTAACGCCTAAAAGTTGCTGCTTGGCTGGATTGGAATAGCTGACAAAACCGTGGGTGAAGACTTCTGAAGCGCCTGGCACATTGGTGATGCGATGAGCAATGAGGCCGCCCGTACAGCTCTCGGCTATACTTATTGTTTTGCCCTGCTGGTTGAGAAGCTTGACGACTATTTCTTCCAGAGACTCTCCATTTTGGCTGAAGCACATGCCAGGGAAAGTGCTTAAGGCGAGCTGGCTTGCCTGTTGGGTGCTTTTTTTTGACCCAATTAATCTAAGGTCTACTTCACGAGTGCGGGCGCAATAACCGACTTCTAGATCGGGAATGGTCATCAGCTCTTTATCGAGCTTGGCGTGAAAATCACTTTCGCCGACACCCGTAAAGCGGAGCACTTGCACATGATGATCTTCATGGGCTCCGGCAAGAGAGCGCAGCCTCGGCACGACCTCGTTTTCAAACATAGGTCTCATTTCACTCGGCGGCCCAGGAAGTAGGAACAGGGCACATAACCTGTCTCCGCTCATACGCGGTGGCGTGTAGATGCCTGGGGCGGTTCCGTTGGCATTGGGTAAAATATCGCCGCCAACCGGATTGAGTGCCTGCTTTTTATTGTCCTCAGCCATCTCGCGATCACGGTGGGCAAAGAAGGCTTCGATTGATCTCAGTGCTGCTTCATCAGTGATCAGCTCAACGCCGAGCACTTCAGCGGCAGCTTCGCGGGTGATATCATCGCTGGTTGGGCCGAGGCCGCCGGTGACGATGACCACATCGCTGCGCTCCATCGCCTCACTCATCGCGATGTTAATGGCCTCGCCGTCAGGGACGGTGGTTTGGCGCTGCACGCGCAGGCCCAGCTTGAAGAGCTCGATACCCATCCACGCACCGTGGGTATTGAGTGTAGTGCCCAGTAGTAGCTCGCTGCCAGTATTGATGATTTCTATGCGCAAGACGAATTCTGAAGGGCAAAGGTTGCGGGATGTTAGTCAAGTAGCGTTGAACGAGAGAATAGCGAAACGACGGGAACACCACGTGCCTCGATGGCTGCGCGGCCGCCTTCTTCGCGATCGACAAGCACGAGCGCAAAAGCAATTTTTCCTCCTGCGGCTTCGATGACATCCATGGCCTTGATGGTTGATCCTCCGGTAGTGATGACATCATCGACGATGACAATCGTATCACCCTCTGAAAAATTGCCTTCGATTTGTTTGCCCTTGCCGTGGCCTTTGGGCTCCTTGCGCACGGTGAACACCTGTAGGGGCTTCTCGTCTGATGCTGAGGTCATGCCGACAGCGAGTGAGATCGGGTCAGCACCCAGGGTCATGCCGCCGATGGCCTGCACGTTAAGACCACGTGCGGCGATTTCTTGTTTGACGGTTTCCCAGCCTAGTTTGCCAATCAAGTTGGCACCGTGGGGATCCATGGCAGTGACGCGGCAGTCAATGTAGAGGTCGGAGGTTTTTCCTGAGGCGAGGGTGAATTCACCGGTGCGGACTGATTTTTCAAGTAAGAGGGCTCTCAGTGAGGAGCGGGTATCATCGTTGGCCATGGACTCGTTTAAGCACTGATTGGGCAAAACTTCCAAGCGAATACTCTGCCCACAGTAAAAAAGAGCAAAAAAGAGCAAAAAAATACTGCCAGGAACTGCGGCAATGACGGACAAACTGTGGCTGCTACCTTTCGGTCCTGACCAATTTCATCTGCCGACACTCCACAGCCCTGACAGCGCAGGTTTCATAATGTCTGATGATGAGATTGCAAGGGGATTTATGAACTGTGAAGATTTTAGAATGTGGGCCACTCACAAAATCAACATGCAATCACCATAGGAGAAAAAGCGGTAGCGTTCTTCAACGGCTTTGGCGTAGGCCTCCATAATGAGTTCACGGCTGGCTAATGCGGAGACCAGCATCATCAAGGTGGATTGGGGAAGATGAAAATTGGTGAGCAGTGCATCGACGGCTTTGAAGGTATGAGGCGGGTTGATGAAAATATCAGTTTCGCCCGAGATAGCAGGGATCTGCAAAGGGGTGTTGGGCTCTTGATCGGTCTCTTTAGCTAGGCTTTCTAGGACTCGAGTGACGGTGGTTCCGGTGGCGATGATGCGGCCGCCGAGGGCGCGTGTGCTGTTGATGAGCTCGGCGGTGTGCTTGCTGATATGGTAGCGCTCGGCGTGCATGTCGTGATCCTTGATGTATTCGGCTTTGACGGGGCGAAAGGTGCCGACACCGACGTGCAGGGTGAGGAAGGTGTGCTTAATCTCGGCAAGGATTTCTGGGGTGAAATGCAGGCCGGCGGTGGGCGCGGCAATGGCACCCTCCTCGCGTGCAAAGGTTGTTTGGTAGCGATCTCTGTCCTCTGGATCACTCTCGCGGTTCATGTAATGTGGTAGGGCTAGGCGGCCATGGGTTTTCTCATCAACGGCCTGATCCCAGCGGATGATGCGGTTGCCGTTTTCGAGGATTGAGTGGACGGTTCCAGTCGATTGTCCAATTTCAACGTTGCGCCCAGGTTTCATTTTTTTGCCGGGGCGTACCAGGCATTCCCATTCGAGCTCTGAGAGTTTGTTGGTGCAAACAATTTCAATGCTGCCGTCATTGGAGAAAAAGCGAGCTGGGGTGACCTTGGTGTCATTGAGAACAAGAAGGTCCTCGGGCTGAAGATAACTTGAAAAATCAGTGAACTTGCGATGCTCGATCAGACCGGTGTCCCGGTGGATCACCATCATGCGAGAGGCAGAGCGATCCTCAAGTGGACGGCTGGCGATGAGTTCCTCGGGGAGCTTGTAGTCGAAATCAGTAGTCTTGAGCACGGGGCAGAGTCTCATGTGAGAAGTTTTCAGTTTCAAGTCTCGAGTAAGTCGATGTAGAGTGCGTTGTGCCAACAGGTGAGAAATGGAATGAGGAATTAAGATTGCGAGTGGACGGGAAGTTTTTCTGTGCCGGAGCTGAGCGCGTGTTCCTCAAGATGGTAACTTATGGCCCGTTTCCTAAACCGACACCAGAGGTTTTAGCGGATCATGATGAGCAGATGAGGCGCATTGCGGATGCCGGGTTCAATGCCATAAGGGTCTATGAAGAGCCAGAGAGCATATTGCTAGATGCAGCACAGAAAGCTGGGTTGTGGGTGTTTGTCGGCTTGAACTGGGAGTATCATCGCGACTTTGTCTCTGACACGGCTATTTACAGCACAGCCCAGGTGATGATGAAAGAAGGCCTCAAATCATGGGGCACACATCCTGCGCTTGCAGGGGTATTTGTCGCTAACGAGATTCCCAGTGACATGGTTAGGTGGATGGGGGTGACTCGGGTTAAGCAGGCACTTGAGTTGCCTATGCTAATTATCCGACAACGGAATATGAAGAACCGGATAATGCCGACTTTACGGCAATGAATGTTTACCTCGAAAATCGGGATGACTTCGCCCGCTATTTAGCGCGCCTGCACAATGTTGCAGGGGATCGTCCTGTTTTGCTTAGTGAGTTTGGGCTGGATACTTTTCGCCAGGGTGAGCAGGCACAGAGTGATGCCCTGCTTTGGTATGTTGACGAGTCGGTGTGCGCCGGAATGGCAGGGGTAACGATCTATGCTTGGAGTGACCATTGGTCAAGGGGGGGGCTTGTGATCGATGAGTGGAATTTCGGTCTATTCGATAGGCGAGGGCAGGCCAAGCTTTCGCTGCTACCATTGCGTGATAAGCTCGTAGGCATTGACTCACCCGGTGATGGAATTGAGTTGAGCGAATCGCCTGCGTTTTCTGTGGTAGTCTGCACCCATAACGGCGCAGCTAGGATTGGAGCATGCTTGAGGGCACTTCAGAATCTTGACTATCCCGATTTTGAGATTTTGGTGGTAAATGATGGCTCCTTTGATGATACGGCAGAAATAGTTCGTGGTTTTAGCAATGTGCGCCTGATTCAATCTGAACATGATGGATTAGGTGCAGCCAG
>JAACFN010000042.1 GCA_009937455.1 Verrucomicrobiaceae bacterium
GCACTCTGCATGCCAGCGCACTGGTATTACAATCGTGAGGCACTTGATCGTGACTACCCGGATCTCAGCAATCCCGACAAGCCCAATACATTCAGCGCTCCACTTCCGCACCACCCTGATAGCATCCTTTGGCGCTCAGAGTATACTGCGCTCAATGAAAAGGGTGAAATCCTACATGACCAGGCACCCTTCTGGGGCCAACGCAATGTCCACTACCACCAGAACCTTGCCGCTGGAGAAAACACGGCAAACTTCAAGCTCGCCAGACTTCTCTACCATCAAGTCACCGAGGCTGGCCACTACTCTGAGGAAGCATGGCTTAATCTCTACATCGAGAAAATGCTCACCCCAGGCTGGCACCGCGACACCTACCTTGAGGAATACCACCGAGGCTTCTTTACTCGCTATGCACAGGGCAAAGACATCAGAAAGTGCGGCATCAAGGATGAGCACATTGGAGGCCTTGCGACCGTGCCAGCTCTGGTAGCTGCACTCACCAGCGAGGGGCAAGACCGCTGCCTCGATAGAGAAGAAATCAGGCAAACCGTCAAGAGCCACATCACCCTGACTCACAGACACAGCAATGTCTTACGAGCCTCAGACTGCCTCACTCGCTTGCTACTCGATCTCTCCGAGGATATCCCACTGCGTGAAGCCGTGATGCACTCCGCCGGAGACTGGTTCTCCACCAAAAGAGCCACCGCATGGACTCGCCAAGACGACCGCGTCATCATCGGCAGCAAACTCAGCCCTGCCTGCTACATTGATCACGCCTTTCCTGCCGCACTCTACCTCGCGTGGAAGTATCACGACGACTTTGATGCCGCCATCACCGCCAATGCCCTTGTCGGTGGTGACAACTGCCACCGAGGTGCTGTGGTCGGTTCACTCGTTGGCGCCCTCGTAGGTAATCCCCATCCAGAGAAACTCGAGAAATGGACTGAGCAGATGCAGGAGATCTAGGAGCTTTAGAAGATTTAGAAAGCGTGAGCCCTCTTGCTCGCCAGCACCCTGCCCCAGCTTATTCACCTCTATCGGTGGCTGGTGCAATCTCATTGATCGCCGCTAGCTGAGCATCGGTGATGGGACCAGACTCGAGTGAATCAAGCAAGTCATCGAGCTGGCTGACACTGCGTGCCCCGACAAGAGTGGAGGTCACCGCTGAGTGATGACGGGTCCAGTTCAGTGCCAGGTGCTGGAGTGATTCTCCACGTGCCTGAGAAATGCCGTGCAGGCCTTGGATCTGGGGGCGGAACTCCTCGACCTGCTCAGCACTCAGAAAGCCCTCACTCCGTGCCGCGCGTGAACCTTCTGGAATCTCGGTGAGGTATTTCTCCGTCAGCATGCCCTGAGCAAGGGGTGAAAAGACAATACAGCCGATGCCCTCTTCTTTAAGAAAGTCGAGGATGCCTGCCGTTTCAACACCACGACTGAGCAGATTATAAGGCGGCTGGTAAATGAGTGTGAACACGCCCATGTCCTTGAGTATGGCAACAGCCTCCTTGAGCATGGGCAGTGGGTATTTGCTAATGCCCGCGTAAAGGGCCTTGCCGCTGTTCACCGCGGTGGCGAGCGCACCCATCGTTTCCTCGAGCGGAGTATCGGGATCGGGGCGGTGGGAATAGAAGATATCAACGTAGTCGAGCTGCAGCCTGGCGAGTGATTGGTCCAGTGAGGCGAGTAAATACTTACGTGATCCCCACTCACCATAGGGTCCTGGCCACATGTCGTGACCGGCTTTGGTGGCAATAATCAGCTCATCACGGTGGCTAGCAAAGTCTTGCTTGAGGATGTTGCCACAGTTGCGCTCCGCCGAGCCGTAAGGTGGCCCGTAGTTGTTGGCGAAGTCAAAGTGGGTAATGCCGCGATCAAAGGCACGGTGCATGATCCGGCGACCTTCATCGAGGTCATCACCATCACCAAAGTTATGCCAGAAGCCCAAAGAGATAGCGGGCAGCTTGAGGCCCCACTTACCACACTTGTGGTAGGGCATGGAGTCATAGCGAGATGGTGACGGCGTATACATAGGCAGCTGATGCAATATTCAATTTCACGATGAAGATGTCGAGGGCGGATATAAAGATCATATAAGGAGCGCAATCAGCGCAATATGTGCTTCCAAACTGCTTAGTTCGATATGTTTCAACGAGATGTTTGTATTATGATAAATTCTAGGTTATGAACTGGGCCATGGAAATTCTGATACAGGCTCTTCAAGTGATTGTTGCTCTCGGACTACTCAATGTCTGGCTGCTCCGGACAGGGAAATCGACCCCATACAGAGGTGGTGAAGCCTCGTCGATGCGTGAGGAATTTTCAACATACGGCTTACCTGCCTCCATGATGTATGTGGTGGGAGGGCTCAAGGTGATCATCGCTCTCGCCATGATTGCAGGCCTTTGGATACCAGCTCTGGTTATCCCAGCTGCCGCTGTGCTCATTGTGCTGATGGCCGGAGCCTTTGTGATGCACTTGAAAGTGAAAGACCCCTTCAAAAAATCGATTCCAGCTATACTGATGATGGATATTGCTATCCTCATTATCGTTTTTTCCGTGTTCTTTACATAGTGCTAGTAGCCAGCAAATGCCAGATAGGCATTGAGCACCATGTAGGCAAATGCCGGTATCGTCTGAATAACGGTATCCTTGATCTTGATCCTGACGCCTACGCCACAGAGCATCATCAGCGCAAGGCCCGCTGCTGAGAACTGGCCAATCCAGGATGTGTGCAAACCAACGAGAAGCCCGATTGCACCTAATACCTGCAAGACACCCACAAGGCTTCTGAATTTCTCCAGCCCATAACGGTCGTACTCCTTGCGCATGGCGCGCGAGACGAAGCACCCGCATCCAAACAGGATGAAGGAAATCGAAGATATCCAGATAAGAGTGAGATTGATGACGAAGCCTCTCACTTCCCCACCCCAATAACAACCTGTAAAAATAAGGTTTTACATCGAAATGTGCTGCCAGCTTGTATTTAAGACATCTTTATCATTGCTGAATTTGAGGCCCAGTCTATAGTGTTAATCATCTTTTCCATGACTGCCGACGTTCAAGCAATGATCCACAATGATCAACCCTCATCCAGGGGGCGGCGCATTCCGATGTCCAGGCAGGATCGTGAGCTATACCAGCTCCACATGCAGAATTTCCCAAAGCACTCAAGCAGGCGTGAGTTCAATTACATCCGCCAGCTCAAAACCTACATTCGATCTTCTAGATACCAGCTGATTTGGATGTATGTGACCCTAGCGCCGAAAGAAAACATCGTATTACTGAAAAGCTTCAGGCGTAAAAAGATAGAGAATCTAGCATCCGTCAACCGCTCGATCGAGGAGGGCTGGATGGCAACGAGACATGGCATGGAGATACCTAATCCTCACAATAAATTTCACGCACTAGGTGCAGAAATCCTCTATGGGAGATGCCATCCACAGAGGACGCAGTGGATAATGCTCCGGGATAACTGGTAGCAGCGCGGGCTGTAGCGAGTGATGTTTACCATTTGAATTCCAGCGCATCACTGCTAAGAAACGCTCATGAGCAACGACCCCCTGCACGGCATCACTCTAGAACGAATGCTCAACGAGCTTGTTAAGGAATACGGCTGGGACGACCTCGCCTTCCGCATCAAGATCAATTGCTTCAGCAATGATCCCTCGATCAAATCCAGCCTGAAGTTCCTCAGGAAAACCGACTGGGCAAGAAATAAGGTAGAGATTCTCTACAAGCAATTTTTAGGACTTAAGGATCCAGAGCGTAGGATCTGAGAGAACGTAGGACCTAAGCTCACAAAAATCCGGATCGAGCAATCTAGCATCCTCCACGCCGCCCACCTCAGTGGCTCCCAAGTGGCTCCCATGTGGCTAGCTCAGTGGGTTTCTGCATCTCATCTTGACTGGAAACCTATTCAAACACCGTTTGAATAATTACTAGAGAACTCTGCCTTTATCATTGCCATTAGCTAACATAAATGGCTTTATAATGAGTGCCCTCGTAAAAGAGGATTGTTTGAACCGACCTTCAACAACTAAACATCTATGAGCTCAGAAAGACCACTTGAAAAGTATGATCACTTTTCCCTTCCTACCGTCGTTGATTTACACGCCGAACTTACCGACACCCTGGGATACAGCCGGGCAGAAACACTCTGGAATTTAATCAAAAAAGAATGCTCTATCAGCTCGGAGGATTTTTTGAAGATGGAGGAATTGCGCAGAATTTCCAAGTGGTGCACCGACTTATCCGGAGCCCCCAAGTGTTTTGGCTTTTCGCTCAAACTCAAACTAGACACCTTTGAAGCACTGGAAAAAGATGAGAAATACAACCCGGACCGTCAGAATATAAGGAAGCTCTTACATGACGAAGAAAGGCTAAAAACGATCGCCAATCTAGGCTTACTCGATAACAACAAAGACCCTTTTTTATTACGCGTGGTAGAGGAGGCCAGCACCAAACTCAACTTACCAATCAGTGTGGTCAGCATCCTTTTTAATGAAATGCAGTACTTTGCAGCGCACCACGGCCTAGGCTCTGGCTGGTTAGCAGAATCCCAAGCAACAAACGTTGAGTGGTCGTTCTGCCAATACGTACTGGATTCGAACGAGTTACTTGAAGTTTCAGACGCTGAGAAAGTATCTTATTTGAAGGATTCTCCGCTTGTCACCAATGACTCGGTTATTTGTTACCTTGGCGCACCGCTAAGGTTAAAGAACGGCATCACCGTTGGCACGCTATGCGTCATCGGCCAAGAAGCCAAATGCTTTGATCAGAGCGACAAGGTAAACCTACTCGAACTGGCGGACCAGATTACCAGCCACCTGAATGACAAGCTCGATAACATCATTCCGGAAAATTAAACGCTGAAGTTTATTCTCGGCAGTCAGGCAGGGCCAGCGAGCTAGCCTATGTGCTCAGCCAAGCAACCCGCACCGAGGAAATCTTTTCTTCTTTTGCTTCGCTTACTTAACCACGAGGCACCCCGCCATCTTATCGTGCAGGGTCTGCTTCTTCTCTGTCCAGAGCATCATCAAGTAGCCAATCGCCAAGATCAGTGAGGAGATGATCTTACCAAAGTGTCTACCACTGGCTCGGGCAAAGCTGATCTGATTCCCCTCAAGGTCGGTCACCTTGATTCCCATCACCATCTTACCTATGGTTGCCTGCTTCGATGAGCTTTCCATCAGGGCGTAATAGAGCCACCCAAGAAAGATACCAACAACGTTACCAGTGAGCTCCACCACCTCAGTATCATCTGTCCCTCCGGACACCATTGCTACGCCCAAAACAACACCAAGAATAGCTCCGACAACGCCCAGGATGACCGAGTCGATCAGGGATGCTGCGACACGACGCCAAAAACCCGAATAAACGACAGCCTGGCTCAGTGTGGAATCCTCTACATAGGCAGACATGCTGGCAGCTGCGACTGCATGAGAATCCCCTACTTGAGATGGGGTTGCATCAGATGCTGCTACTGCCTCCGCAGGCGCCTGCGGCATTAACTCCGCCACACTCGACACGGGCTCCCACCCTGCCATGCCATCACACCATACAAGGTCACTGGGCTTGATGCTGCCTGCCGAAATCATTCCCTTGATCTCATCTTCTGTTACCGGACCTTGCTGCGTTCCATCGTGTGAATAGTGCCATTTCATTGTATGTATTAGTAATTGGTTTTGAGCAGGCTAACTACAGACCCAGAAGAGGCAATCTATAAATGACTTCGCCTTGAACTCACTCATTCAAGCCCATCCCCCACCCTGCATCAACATCCCAGAAGCTCTTCTCTTGCCTTGGCCTGCCAGAGCTGTAACCTCAACCCGTCATGAAGCGTAAAGACCTTAACCCTTCAGAGAGTGATGCCGTCATCCGTATGGCTTGGCATGACCGCACTAGCTTTGATGAAATCCGTGAACGCACTGGCCTCAGTGAGAGTGATGTCATCCAACACATGCGCGCTCAACTCAAGCCGTCAAGCTTCAGACTCTGGCGCAAACGAGTCTCTGGGCGCATCACCAAACATCGCAAACGCTTCAAGCAGCGTAATGATTAAGCAGCAGCCTTCTCCTCAGAAAAACATCACCCAACCAATGAATTAATATGGGATTATTCGAACGTTACCTCTCAATCTGGGTAGGACTTTGCATTGTAGCCGGAGTGCTGTTGGGCATCTGGGTGCCGGGAAGCTTCGCATGGATCGCGCGTCTTGAGTATGCCCATGTCAACCTTGTGGTAGCGGTATTCATCTGGATCATGATCTACCCGATGATGGTCAACGTGGACTTCGCCTCACTCAAAGACGTGGGTAAAAAACCCAAAGGCCTGTGCATTACCCTCGTCGTCAACTGGCTCATCAAGCCCTTCAGCATGGCTGCGCTCGGTGTGTTATTTTTCCACTACATCTTCGCCGGCTTCGTGGAGCCGGAAACAGCGCGTGAATACATCGCCGGCATGATCTTACTCGGGGTGGCGCCCTGCACGGCGATGGTCTTTGTCTGGAGTCAGCTCGTGCGTGGTGATGCTAATTACACCCTCGTTCAGGTATCGATTAATGACATCATCATGGTGTTCGCCTTTGCGCCTCTGGCGGCCTTGCTCCTCGGCGTTACTGATATTATCGTGCCCTGGGAAACCTTGCTATGGTCGGTGGTGCTCTATGTCGTGATTCCTCTAGCTGCAGGTTATTTCACACGCAGACTTCTAGATCGCGGTGGCAACCACGAGGAAATCAGTACATTCACAGCTCGGCTGAAGCCGTTCTCCGTGATGGGGCTGCTCGCGACCGTCGTGCTTCTGTTCGGCTTTCAGGCACAGACCATCATTGATAAACCTCTGGTGATTGTGCTCATCGCCGTTCCGCTAATGATTCAGAGCTACGGCATTTTTGCCATCGCCTACGGCTGGGCTTATTTGTGGCGGGTCCCCTTTAGCACAGCAGCTCCAGCAGCCCTGATCGGCACCTCCAACTTCTTCGAGCTCGCTGTCGCCGTAGCGATCGGCTTGTTTGGACTTCACTCCGGTGCAGCTCTGGCCACCGTGGTGGGAGTTCTCGTCGAGGTCCCCGTGATGCTCTCCCTCGTTGCATTTGCTAACCGCACTCGGAATCGCTTTCCGAGCTAGGGCAGTTAGCTCAAACGACAGCAAACAATGGCATGAGGATTTATCTTCATTTGTCATTTGATTTTGCTTAACTCATTTCATTCACCCTTTTCCCATTATTACAAAATCAACTCAAAACCATGACCACCTCAGAAATAACCAGCTCCGAAATACCTAAACCAGAACGCACCTGGGCCATGTTCGCCCACCTGTCGTCCTTCCTCGGCTATACATGTATTCCGCTAGCAAGCATCGTCGCCCCCCTCATCATCTGGCAGATTAAAAAAGAAGACATGCCCTTTGCCTCGGACCAAGGCAAGGAGTGCCTCAACTTTCAGATATCTATGCTCATCTATATTATCATTTCCGGCATACTGACCTTAATCCTTATCGGCTTTGCGTTCCTCGTCATTCTCTATGTGCTAAATATCATTCTAACCATCATCGCAGCTATCAAGGCCAATGAGGGTGTCACCTACCGCTATCCACTGACGATGCGATTCGTCAAGTGATTAAGAAGAAGCGGGCAGGAGACCCTAACACTCAGCCCGCACAAAGACTCAGCCCGCACAAACAAAAAGCTGGCCACGCACAGAAATCGGCGTTGCCAGCTTGAGGACTAGGAGCAGATTGCCCCTGCCTGATTTTTTAGAATGAGATCGTCTGCGTGTTTGATATGATGCTGCCGTCAGGTGAGCGAATTTCGTAGGTGAGGGTCTGGCCGCCTTTCAGGCCGGTCTCATCACGATGAGACGAGTCGTTCGCGGTGTTGACAATGCTTTGGAAAGACCCGCCATTAGTGCTACGCCAGATGGTGACCTCATTGAGCGAGCCACCACCAGACCAGCTAAGGTCAACAAAGATCGTTCCCTTGCGCTTCCCACCAGACAGCGGGTTTAGTGCCAGCCCGTCAGGAGTGGTAACCTCGTTGGAATCAGCAGAGAGCGCTTCAAAGCTGGAGCTGTAGGCGCCTACTTGGTAGCGGTAGCTGGTAGCTGGCGCGGCATTCGTGTCAGTGAACTCAGTAGTATTGGCGATGACGTTACCGACCTGCGTCCAACTCCCCGAGTTAGCCGAGCGATAGACGAAGAAACCAATTTCATTACTCGAGTTATCCTGCCAGTTAATGCCTATCTCTGAAGAGGAAACAACATTGGCCGTCACGGAACTCGGTGCCTCAGGCGGGAAGTCGTTTGGATCGATTGCCGTCTGGATATAAAGCCGATCAATACTCACTTGATTGGTCTCACGATTGCCTTGGGTGCTGTCGGTATCAATGATCCGCAGGTCGATGTTGCCCTGAATGCCGCTGGGAAATACAGCAATGTATTCAGAACCTGGATCTGATCCATTGGCGATCACAACCGGGTTCGGAAATGAGGACCAAGAGGATCCCCCGTTGGTTGAGAACTGGATTTCAAAATCGTCTCCCTCTGCATTAGCCGGAGCATGACCGGTCACATAGAGAGTTAGGCTGAGGCCACCGCGGACGTTCAAGAAGCTCCAGCGGTGGTCAAGGAAACTACGGCGGCGGCTTGGCTTTCCACCACTAACAATCTCAGTGATGATCTGAACTCGCCCATCGTCGATAGCATGGGTTGCCGTGTGACTATCTTGAACCGAGCCACTGACAAACCAGTCAGCGTCTGAAACAGCATCCTCAAAGGGAGGTGGCGAGTCGGTTGTGGCCGAGTCCACATTGGAAGTATTATCACCTTGCGCATTGTAAGCGCGAACTCGGTAGTAATAGGTAGTCGACCCATTGAGACCGGAGTCACTGTAGGATGAAGAATTCACCGATAAGCTGGCAATACCCTCCTGCCAGGTAATGGCGTCAAGTGAGCGGTCCACGAGGAAGCCGTCCTCGTTGCCCGATGCATCGGTCCAAGACAGGTTGATACTGCTGTCCGAACTGGCCGTAGCAACAAGGTTGGTCGGGGCCGCAGGCGGCGGTGGTGGTGGGTCTGTAGTCGCACTTGCCGTATTTGACGGTTCAGACGGACCAGCCGTATTGCTAGCCAATACTCGGTAGCTATAAGTCTGACTAGCACTCAAACCACTGTCAGCATATGATGTAACACCAGCACTGGTCGAGCCGATCTCGGTGAAGGAGACTCCATCGGCCGAGCGCTCAATCCGGAAGGATGTCTCATCAGACGAGTTGTCGCTCCAGGCGAGATCAATGCGTGAATCCGAGACAGCGGAGGCGGTCAGATTCGAGGGAGCCTCGGGGACTTGCGTCTCACCCACGACCTGGAAGTTGAAGCTCATGGTAGAGCCCGAGGCGCTGATATTGTAGATCCAGTTGTTGGTGACCACGATATTACCACCCTGGTAGCCATTGGTGTTAGGAACAGTCAAAGGCCCTAGCTCGGAGACGTAACCTGCGCGGAAAGCGTCGGTCGAGTCGCCTCTATCCGCACCACGCTCGAGGTCATAATTACCATCGGCTTGGAGAAGGGCTACGCGGTAGTGTTGTCCATTACTAGGCCAACCAGTCTGACCGGGGTATCCCTCGGTGGTATAACTCGCGTTTTCATCGATATGAAAGACGCAGAGCCCTCCCTGGGGCATGGCCGAGTCGAAGCCTACCGCTTGGCGATTTTCGATAAGCAGGTATTCTCCTGAAGCGTAGCCGAGATCGATACGGTATGCCGTGGCCGAGCTTTGCGCTTGTGTAGCGGTGTAGGTACCGGCACCAGTGATAACAGTGGGGGTAACCCACCCAAGATTGATTTTGCTCCACGCGCTTAGGTGAGGCGGGTAATATTGGCTGCCATCAAAACCCCAGGAGTTTGCCATCAAACCCCAGGAGCCGATTCCTGAGCCACCTGAGCCAT
>JAACFN010000226.1 GCA_009937455.1 Verrucomicrobiaceae bacterium
TCAGCCATTATTTTTTGTTTGGTAAAATCCCCTCCATGGCACGACTTCAATATAATTACGATCATAGTAACGAACGAGGTGATGATCACAGCATCTGGCTTCAATTTGGATTCGAGTGGGGATCTGGGAGTGACTCACACATTCATTAACGCCAATAACCAGCTTCAAGTAATGGGCTCATCACCATCATGAATATCAAACCTATTGCGCATGTAAGAACATGTTATGGAGAAAAGTTTGGCGTACCACGCCAGTCTGGCTTGGTTGATGAAGCCTGGGGTCAATTAGTCTTCGAGCCGGAATATCGACAGCCCGATGCTATCCGCGGTTTGGACGGATTTTCCCACCTGTGGTTGGTTTTTATATTCCACCACACCAGCCATAAGGAATGGAAGCCGACGGTTAGACCGCCTCGTCTTGGGGGTAACCAAAAAGTTGGTGTCTTTGCTAGTAGGTCGCCATTCAGGCCCAACCCCATTGGCCTTTCTTGTCTCAAGATAGAAAAGATTGACCTGCTCGATCCGCTGGCACCCATCATCCACTTGAGCGGTGTAGATGTAGTTGATGGCACGCCCGTGATCGATATCAAACCCTACGTGCCCTACGCTGATTGTTTGCCTAATGCATCCGAAGGCTTTGCTCATGGGCCACCTCCTCCCTTGGCGCTACATTGGCAAAACGACATGGATGCCAACATCGATAGTGCCACTAAAAGACTGATAGAAAAATCTCTCTCGATGGACCCGAGACCCGCTTATCAGAACGATGATCAACAACGTGAGTATGGCTGTCTTATTGACGGCCTCAATGTGAGGTGGACTGTACAAAACAACACTGTTCTCATTCTCAGCTGCTCTTGCGCATCGTCCACCTAGCTATTCATCTCAGCTATCCCCTGGCTTTCCCTAGTATGCCCCTGCCTGATGATTATCGCAGCCAAGGCGCAACCTATAAGATTAAAAACAAGGTCCCAGCCTGTATTGTTATAGCCGCCTACGTTTGTTTCTGGAATTGTCAGGGTCGCAATAAACTCAATCATCTCATTGAGAGCGCCAAATCCCATGCCCCCAGCGGCACTCAAAATGCATAAGCCATAGCTTGGCTCAGGAGTTTGCCCTGTTTGTTTTTTTATGTTAGATCTTAAAATTTGCCAGCAGACCCATGTGGTAATGCCAAAGCCATAGGTGTGCACCACCTGATCATATTTTAATAAATCTGTGATCATCCACCAAGAATACAGCACAGGCTGCGCACCATTCTCAGTGAAGGCTTCTGGCAAGCGTACTAATCCTCCTGCCATATGGAGCAAGCCCCAACAACTCATGCCCCATAACACCCCGCTTGAAAAATTCACCCTTCTGTGCACTAGCACCAAACTCGTAATCAGCACCGCCATCACTACGATATAAAAAACAAACTCCGTGTTGCCTTGTCTGATAGCCGCCATGATTGCAATCAGCATGTAAAGCGCGCTAAAGGTAATGAGCGCCAGGCTAAATCTCGGGCTGTTGTTATCCATAAAAAAGAAGTTAGTATATACAGTGACAGACTCCCCCCTTTTTTTCCATCGTAGAATGAGAAAAATAGTTTACGATCTACTTCACTAAGTATCACTCATGAAATATCGCTCACTCATTTTCGACTTTGACGGCACCATTGCTGATACTCTCGACGAGGCACTGAGCATTTACAATGAAATGGCAGGCGAGCACAATCTGCGCACCATTAAAGACGAAGAGGTACACTACTTACGGCATATGAAGCTCAGTGATTTCCTAGATCACTTGGCCGTACCCAAAAGACTTGTTCCTAAATTACTCTACAAGGGCACTCGCATACTTAAGTCTCGGATTAATCAGTTGCCAATGGTTACCGGCATGGCCGAGGTCTTGCCTGAATTAAGAAAACAAAGCGACCATTTTGGCATCCTGACATCTAATTCTGTCGAGAACGTAGAACTGTTCCTTCAGCATCACGGCTTACAAGATGTTTTCTCTTTTGTCTCATCCACCTCAAAACTAACCGGCAAGGCCAAGCATTTACGTTCCATATGTAGAACCTTCTCCATCGAAGCAGATGAAATCATCTATATCGGTGATGAGATACGTGATGTTAAAGCCGCAAAAAAGGCGGGGGTGCCAGTGGCTGCAGTAGGTTGGGGGTTTAATTCTCCCGAGGCGCTCGTTGGTGCCAACCCAAATTTTCTCTTTCATGAGCCCACAGAGCTGCACGGCTTAGTAGGGTGATCTTCTGCCTCGCGGGCTGATTCTCTAATACGTTACTTACTCAGTAACATCTTGATGCCAAACACCAGCAAGACGACGCCAAAAATTCGGGTTAGGTATTGGTTGCTGAGCTTGTGCATTAGGTCAGTGCCAAACCATGCTGCAAGCGCTGCTGCTACAGCTGCGAGGGCAACAACTCGCCAGTCAATAAGACCTGGCTCTTTACGCAAAGAGGTATTGAATGAAGTCGCTACCGCTTTTTTCTGTTCAAAACCTAAAACAGTTACAAAAGCTGGCACCATCACAATTCCTCCACCCACACCACAAAGCGCACCTAATAAACCAGCGATAACACCTGTAAATGCGGCAATGATGAGGGTCTTCATTCTAAAACAAGAATAGATTTGTTAGGATGTGCAAACGGTAGCGATGAGTCGATGAAGTACCGTGCGGTGATCAAGGCTGGAGCTGACCAATGATTTGTCCGCATCCAAACAAGCCTGCATCGCTTGCACCAGCTTATCGACTCCAAAGGCTTTAGCATTCTGACTAGCTAAAAACAAAGGGTAAGCATTCACTCCGCCCGCTTTTTTCTGCGGTAGCCATGCGCGCTCATTAGCAGGTAGCGCATCAAGGGCGCTGGCGTATTGTTTATAGTTATTACTGGGCACGTTACGGCCCTGACTGACAACTGCGGACATAAATAAATTACGTACGGTTGGTATAATGGAGGCTCTTAAAATACCAATAGCGCTCTCTTTACGCGCAAGTTGTTGATCAATAAGCTCAAATGCTCGCCCTGCGTTTTTCCTCTGCAAGGCATTGCCAATTTCAAAAACAACACCCGCATGACTCAGTGGCACCAGTAAGCGCACATCATCTTCATTGATCTCGCGGCGATCAGCCAAGTAGACATCCAGCTTGTCGAGCTCACTACTAATCTGGCGAGTGTCGACACCAACCAATGTGATAAAAAGATCCAACGCATACTGGGAAAAACTGAGCCCCAACTCGCCCGCTTTACTTTTTACCATCGGGATCATTTCCTGCTGCCAACCATCACGGCCAACATCAGGTTTATCAAACACCTCAATGTTTCCGACTTTGTTGAGGAACTTGTAAAATCTTCTGCCCTTATGAATTGCGCTACTACTAATCAGGAAATGCACGTCCTCTGGTAGCCCCTCCTCAAGGCAGCTGATCAGCGCCTCTGTGCCCTCCTTCGCCCGCTCGGCTTCGCTCGTGCGGTCACTGCCGGTGAAGTTAGTGTTTTTTAGCCATACCGTCTTACCACCCCCAAAAAACGGCAAGGTCTGCAATGCCTCAATGGCTTTGCCACAGGCAATATAGGCCTCCTCGGCATTGCTCACCGTGCCATCGATTGTTTCCTGAGAAAAATCATCGCCGCCCTCTGGTTTTAGTTTGGTAAAGAGCGCCAACGCTGCTTCAGCCACGCTGCCCTCATCTGAACCATAGATAACATGGATTTGACTCACGCGAGCGAGGATCAGAAATGCACCGTTAAGAAGCAAGTGCTAAAACTCACTGGGGCTTTAAGAATGTCACTTCGACATTAGTGATGCCCCGCCGCGTAGGTTACCCGCTGTTCGACAAAATAGTTTGAAAGAATCTCTCGATACGTTAAGTATCCCAACTCCAAATCACATCTGATTAAAGCTAATGATATCTCCACACCATTCATTCCTTTCCGCTGTTTCTTGCCTCGCCCTACTCGTAACTCTGCCCTTTGCATCAGCCGAACCGACGAAGTCTACGCCAACTGGCCTCGTTCCTGATGCTCCAGCCGCCAAGCCACTAAAGGCCTTGCTGATCGCTGGTGGTTGCTGCCACGATTATGCTGAGCAGCACAAA
>JAACFN010000043.1 GCA_009937455.1 Verrucomicrobiaceae bacterium
CGCACATACTCGATGTCGACGAGTTGCCCGAGCGGGACTTGTGCGCCTTCACGGGTGGTGATAAGGATTTTCTGAATCGTCTCAATCGAGTCACGGGCTTCACGAGCATAGCGGACCTGGACGTCGTAACGTTCCCGCCCCTCGACGGTGGAGGTGACAATTTCGCCGCCGATTGCGGTTTGGATGGTTTTGTGGATGTCGATGATATTCAGGCCGTAGCGTTTGGCGGCTTCGCGGTCGGGGTGGATTTCGAGGTAGGGTTTGCCGACGATGCGGTCCGCGTTGATGCTGTTGATGTCGAGTCCGGGGATATTGCTCTCACGCATGAGACGCTCAAGCTGAAGGCCGAAGTCCTCGAGTGCTAATAGGGTTGGGGCTTTGATTTTGATGCCCATGGGAGCTCGCATGCCGGTGCGTAGCATGACGAGGCGGGTTTCGATGGGCTGGAGTTTGGGCGCGCCGGTAACTCCAGGCACTTGGATTACATGGCTGATTTCCTGCCAGATGTCATCGGCACTCTTAATATGCGGACGCCATTGCCTGAAGGGTTTTCCTTTTTGATCAGCAACAAGCTTGCCCTTGTTGTCATAGATGTAGTCTCCTTGCTTATTGACTTTGAATGTGAGCACACGCCCTTGGCCATCGGTGCGAAATTCGGAGCGGTAATTGACGATCGTTTCGATCATGGAAATGGGTGCTGGATCGAGTGCAGATTCTGCACGGCCAATTTTGCCGACGACTTGGTAGACCTCGGGGATGCTGGCGATGGCGGCATCGAGCCTGCGCAGTGAACTGGTGGCTTCATCGATCGAAGCATGAGGGCTGAGCGTTGGCATGACGAGGAACGAGCCTTCGTCGAGCGCTGGCCTGAACTCTTTGCCCAGCCCGGGGAACTTCTGATCAATGTCTTGATAGAGTGTGGTGTTTTTGATGCCGCTGGGTAAGCCGGTAGTGAGTTGTCCAAAGCCAAGCCAAATACATCCTGCCACGGCGAGCATTATCAGAGGGATACTTAGAAAGATGATTTTGTGATCAAGAATCCAGCCGAGGACGCGGGTGTAGGCGAGTTCGGCGAATTTGAAGGTGAGTAGCAGTCCGCCGAGAATGATGACGACAAAGATGAAGTTGGTGAGGGAGGCTGAGGCAAGGCCAAGGGGCATCCAGTGTTTGGCCAGCAGCCAGGCGATGATTAGAGCGGTAACGATGTTGATACTGAGCCCGCCTATTTTTTGCAGATGAGGGGGTAGTTTTGCATGGTAGGCATTGATGAGAGCGAGGGCGGCCAACACCAGTGCCAGAGCGATCGAGAAAGCGAATGCGATTCCCGCGCCGATACCGAGAAGTGTTGTGATGAGACCCTTGCGGCTGAGGATTTTAACGGACGGTTGCGAGGCTTTGTTTTTTTCCGAGGCGAGCCATTTCGGAAAGACCCCTAATAGGAGGTGGGCGATCGGGGGGATGATGGTCAGAGCGACGATAATGGAGGCGATCAGGGCAAAGGCTATGGTCGAAGCGAGGGGACGATAAAGCCTGCCTGCCTCTCCGGCCATGGTGAAGACAGGAAGGAAGCTGACGATCGTGGTCATGACTGAGGTGGTGACGGCACCTGCGACCTCCGTTACAGCTTCATAGATAATGGCTGCTGAGCTTGCCTTGGAGCTGTTTTTTCGAGCTTGTTGCAGGTGCTTGATGATGTTTTCTGTGAGCACGATGCCAACGTCAACCACCGTGCCAATGGCAATAGCGATGCCAGAAAGAGCAACGATGTTAGCGTCCACCTTGAATAGCTTCATGGCAATGAAGGTGATTAGTACAGCAAGGGGCAACATGGCGGAGATCAGGATGCTGCTGCGCAGGTGCAGGATCATGATGATAACCACGATAATGGTAACGAGGATCTGCTCGAGGAGTGCGGAGTCGAGCGTGTTGAGTGTCTCGGCGATGAGGCCTGAGCGGTCGTAAAACGGCACGATGGTAACCTTGGAGGTGTTCATCCATTCCGGCCAATGTTCGCGCTCATGGGTGTTGGTCCAGGGTAGCCAGGCATCTTGCTTGAGCGTGGTGTCTGCGGCTGCTTCGCTGGCAAATGCGGGGCTGATGTCATGATCAGCAGCAAATTTTTTCACGGTAGCTCGGTCTGTTTGTTGCCAATCAATAGTCACTTTAGTGGGCAGTGCTGCTGAGATTTCCCTGACCTTGGCTTTGGTGTTTTTGATCGTGGCCATTGGGTTGGCTCCATAGCGGGCAACGACGATTCCCCCGGCGGCATCGGCTCCATTGACGTCAATGACACCACGCCTCATATCAGGTCCGAGCTGGACGGTGGCGACCTTGGCGACGGTGACCGGAGTATTATCACGCACGGCGACCACGGCATCGCGCAGGTCATCGAGTTCGCGGATATATCCCGTACCTCGCAGGATGTATTCCACGCCGTTGATGGCGAGGTTGCGGGCGCCGGTTTCCATGTTGCTTTTGCGTACGGCATTGGCGACCTCGGCGAGGGTGACATTCCAAGCCTGTAGTTTGATCGGGTCGACCTCGACCTGATACTGTTTGACGAACCCACCGACGGAGGCGACCTCAGCAACCCCATCGGCACCGAGCAGCGAGTAGCGAACATACCAGTCCTGTAGGGAGCGGAGTTCCTCTGGGTTCCATCCTGGTGCTGGATTTCCGTCGGGGTCTTGGCCTTCGAGGAAGTATTGATAAATCTGTCCTAAACCGGTGGCGTCAGGGCCTAATGCGGGCATGGCTCCCTCTGGGAGTAAGCCAGTGGGTAGGCTGTTGAGTTTTTCTAGAATTCTGCTGCGGCTCCAGTAGTAATCGATATCTTCCTCAAAAATGAGATAAATATAGGAAAAACCAAACATGGAATAGCTGCGGACTTCTTTCACACCGGGGATGCCCAGCAATGAGACGGTAAGAGGATAGCTGATCTGATCTTCAATATCTTGTGGCGAGCGTCCCATGTACTCGGTGAAGATGATTTGTTGGTTGTCGCCGAGGTCGGGGATGGCATCGACAGCCACGGGGTCACGCGGGAAATTACCGGTGTCCCAGTCGAAGGGGGCGACCCGTATGCCCCAGCCGATGACAAAGGTGAGCAGAATAAAAACAACCAGTTTTTGATTCAGGCAGAAATGGATCAGACGTTGCATTTGGTGATAAGCTTTCGGGTTTAGTCTTTGCTATCCAGTGACAGGGTGTCGGTGAGCTCCCCGCAGCTATACATGCCACTGCCGAAGTAGGGGTTCTGCACTTTTGGGGTAGCTGAGAGCCAATCGGCTCCCTTTCCCTGGTCGGCCATGGGACAGTGAATGACGTAGAGGTTGCCGAGTTGGTTGATGCCGTATTTTCTGATCATGGAGATGAGATGCTTTGAGACAGCTGGGAATTTTTGGCGAAGGGCTTTAAGCTCGGTGTTTTGTTGTAGCTGCTGAGTAGCGCTTAGGAGTTTTGCTTGATCAAGGTCATCGGGCAGTGTTGCGATGGCTTGCAGCAGGGCGGGTATGGCTTGGCTAGCGGGTTTCGCCTGATCCTCAGAGAGCGGACGGGAGATTTGTAGGTATGCGGTGACGGTTTGTTGCAGTGGCACGGTCCATGCAGGATCGAGTTTGGTGGCTGGGATAGCTTGCCATGGTAGTCCCGTGTAGCGTCCAGTTTCAGACATTTGCTGTCGGATTTTTCTCAGTGCCGCATGACTGGGGGAGGTGATGGCAGCGAGGGTGTTATTGAGGCGCATGGAGAATTCATTCCAGAGAGCGAGCTCCTTAGCTTGGAGCTGCTCGGCATTGATGTTTTCGAGCGTGGATTTCATCGTGACCAAGTAGCTCTTGGCTTGCTCGATATCGTTATCTTGGATGGCCTGTTCAAGTTCGCCGTAGGCACGCAGCACAGGCGGCCACTGAGCCAGAATTTGCTGGGGGGCTTGAATGGCCGACCGTTCAATCAGACCAGCATTGGGATTCATCATTGATGGGCGAGCTTTGATCTGGAGTTCGCTGTCGAGTTTGTAGGCGCCTTGAGTGACGACGAGCTCACCTGCATCAAGGCCATAATCGACGATGAAATAGTCGCCCGTCTTCGGCCCTAGAATAATTTCCCGACCTTCGAAGACGGGCTCGGTTTTTTCGGGGATACGGATATAGACGATGGCTCGTTTGCCAGTGCGGAGCACGGCGGATGCGGGAACAAGTATAGGGTTTTCCTTGGTTTGAACTGATGGGGTGAAGCCCAATTCTTCAGCAGGTACTAGGGCCATGCCGCAGATGTCACATTCTCCGGGGCCATCTTTGATGATTTCAGGGTGCATCGGACTAATCCATTTACCTGCCAGTTCAGCACTGAGGACTCGTCCATGCAGGGCAACGTTTGCTTTGGCGGACGCGTTGGCAAACATACCGGGTTTGAGTAAGAGGTCTTTGTTGTCAACGTTGACTCGGACTTTGACGATGCGTCGTTTTGGGTCGAGCTGAGGATCGATAAAGGCGATACGTCCGTAGAAGGTTTTTCCGGGTATCGCTTCAACGGTGAAGGAGACTTTCTGAGCGTAACGCAGCCATGGCAGATCAGATTCGTAGGCCTCCATTTTGAGCCAGACGGAGCTTAGCTTGGCGATGCCGAAGAGGGGGTCGCCGGTTTTAACATACTGACCTTCCTTGGCGTTAAGTTTGACAATGATGCCGTCTTGTTGTGCCGTTAAGGTGATTTGATTACTTGGTTTGCGCTGTTTTTCAATGGCGTCAATTTGTTGCTCTGTCAGCTCTAGTAGGTGAAGTTTTTCGCGTGCAGCGGCGAGTAGATTGAGGTGCAGATTTTGTACGGCGGGCGATGACGAGGTATTGACTGATTGTGTGGCCTGAATGAGCTCTTGTTGGGCAACGTAGAGTTCTGGACTGTAGATTTCAGCAATGGCGTCACCTTTACTGACAGTGGCTCCAGTGAAGTCGGCGTAGAGTCGGTCAAGTCGTCCACTCATGCGGGCGGTGGTGGTGACAATAGTACGTTCGTCGTAGTCGATCTTACCAAACAGCTTTACGTTTACCTGTGCTGGAGCACGCAGCACTGGGCTGACGCGTATATCGAGTAATGCAGCGGCTTGATTGCTTATGCTGATTTCACGGAGGCCGCCATCGCTGGGGTCTGCTAAGAGCTCAATGAGGTCCATGTTGCAGATTGGACAGAGGCCCGGATTGGGTTGTCGGATCTGGGGGTGCATGGAGCAGGTCCAGACCTCGGCGTTTTCGGCCTTAGAGGTTCCTTCATGGTCATGTTTTTTTGAGGGCAGAGCAAACCACCAACCAGTGAAAAAGAAGATCAAAGGGATCAAAATCACAGCTGGTTTTTTAACCAGAACAGTGAGCGCTTGAATTGTTTTTTTGTTTGTCATGGCTGTCTGAGAAATAGTGGGTTGGATAGAGTTTCTTAATAAATTGCGGCTGCACTTTTCAGCGAAGCGTATGCTTTTCCGAGTGATGTATGATTGCCTTCCTGCTGGTATTGCAGGGTGAGTAGCAGGCGCCACGTATCGAGTACGTCGACAAAGGATTGTTCGCCGGCGCTATAGGATTGGAGGGATAGTTCGTGAGCTTGGCGGGCATCAGGAATGAGGCGCTGATCGAACAACTTGATGATCTTGCGGGAGGCCTCGGCTCGGAACCAGGCGTCCTCGACACGTTGCCTGAGTTCGGCACGTGAATGAGCCTCGCCTGCTTGCATTTCTGCGATGCCAGCTTGGGCTTCTTGGATTTTTGCACGGCGCGGTTTTTGCCAGATGGGGAGAGTGATGCCGAGAGTGAACATAGTCTGGTCTTCGCCATTGGCTACGGGGGACAGTCCTGAGTTTGACACCCAGGCATGCTGAGCACCGATGAGGAAATCTGGGTAGGCATCGAGGCGAGCTTTTTGAAGTCGGTGTTCGAATGCGGCGAGACGATTTTGATTAGCCTTAATACTAGGGTGTGACGATTCAGCTCTGGCGATAAGCTTGCTGAGGCTACTCGAGTTGGGAATTGTTGAGCGTTTTGGTAGCGGCAATTCTGACCCTGCTGGGCGGTTGAGTAAGGAGTTCAGGCGGGATTTGTGACTATTGATCTGTTGCTTTGCTGTGATGAGTTGCTGGTCGATTTTACTCATCTCTGTGGCGATTCTCAGTAAGTCTGCTTGCGTGCCTTGGTTTGCTTTGACTCGTGCTTGCACGACCTCCTGAACGGTTTGTAGAATCTCGTAATTTTCCCGACTGATGCGTCGGTTCTGGTGGGCGAGGTAGTAATCCCAGTAGGCGAAACGCACACGCTCGGCGATCAGGAGCCTGAGGCTATTGAGTTCTGAGCGAGCGGCATCGCTTTCTTTTTGGGCGATGAGTGCCATGGCTTTACGTTTGCCAGGGAAGGGGATTTGTTGTTCGAGGCCAGCCATGGTGTCGACTTGACCTGCAGCAGTCTCTGCGAGATTACCCGCACTGATCCGTGCCCGAGGGTCTGGCAGTGCGTGCTGTTGGGGCACCTTGGCTTGAAGACGGTTAATCTTGTGCTGTGCCGCGGTGAGTGACGGATGGTGGTTGAGGGCTTGAGATACGAGTTGTTCGACATTGGCATTGCTTGGGATGCTGTAGTTGCTCGCTTTGCTTTGCGAATCAGGAAGTTTGTGGGTCAGTGAGGACAGAGACTTGGGGGAGTCTGATGTCTGGCAACCCGCTAAAGTGGCAACGAGAACAGAGATGAGTCGTATGTATTTTTTGATAGTCATAAAAGAGGTCGCTGAATTATTTTTTGCCGCTATTCAATTCTGTTAGATTAATGAGCAGGGCGTGGTATAGTTGTTGCGTGGTTCAGATAGGGGCGTGACGAAGTTGGTAGGCTTGCCCAGTATCTGGTTCGTTAGGCGATTGAGCGGTGCTCGCGCCATTCGACTCACACCTAGGTGTGAGCTTATTCTGTTATCAAAGCAGGAAGATCGAATAAAGAATACGCAGTGTATTCTCGGGTGGGGGGTGTATCGGTGTCGCCAGTATCAGGGGGGGTGTGTAGCAGTGTTTACTGGTGTTAAGTAACGCTGGTGGAGGGCTTGCCTCACTAGCAAGATCAGTTACCTGAAAGTGTAAGGACTTAAAGTCAGGGTAATCCTTGTTTTGCGCACACATGCAGGGATAATCGTCGCCCTGGTTTTTTCCGCTCTGATCTTGATCAATTGATGATGAACAACACGATGCAACTGATTTTTTTTTGGCAGTGCAGGAGTCACCGAATGAGCAACAGCAGGCGGGATTAGCCAGCAGCAGCACAAGCATGAACGTGACGGTATTCCTAAATAAAAGCATCAACCTAAAATTATATTGGTACCCTAAATCTACCATTGAGGGTGACAGGTAGCAAGTTGATTCTAATGACGCCCACTGGGCCGTTTGATCATCCTCCGCTTGGAACGGGTAAGCCGGCGCCGATGATGTGCCAGTATTAGGCTGAAATGGTGAAGCCTTTGACGTTTTCTAATAGTGGAATCTCCACGACATTGGTGTCCTTGATATGATGCGCCAGGGTGCTTTCGTCGACAATTTCACTGAGAAATTCTTCGACCTCGTCTTCCTCGCCCATCAGGTTGAGCTCCACGGTGCCATCGGCTAGATTTTTCACGTCTCCGACCACATCATAGCCCATGGCGATTTGTTTAACAGTGTAGCGGAAACCAACGCCCTGAACTCGGCCTTCGTAGATGGCTCGTTTTGCGATCATGGATCAAGTTTAGTGTATTTAGACCTAATATGCCAGTCTCAGTCTGGGTGATTTTGCAATGGCTTATTTTTTCCTCGGAGTAAGTAGCTGTTCTGGGTTTACTCAGGCACGCTCATGAATGCTTACTTGCTTGCATCTCGCCCTAAAACCTTGCCCGCCGCGATCGTGCCGGTCTGGGTGGGGTGCGCTTTGGCGTATCGTCTCACCGGGGCCTGGGATGGGTGGTTGGCGTTTTACACGGTAATGAGTGCCGTCTGGATACAAGTGGCGACCAATTTTTTTAATGACGCCATTGATTCAGAAAAAGGCGCAGATACGGATGCTCGGTTGGGACCGGTGAGGGCCACAGCTGCGGGCCAGCTCTCTCTTAAAACGGTATACACGGCGGCATTCGTTTGTCTGTTGCTGGCCGCTGCTTTTGGTTGGCCTTTGTTTGTCGCTCGCGGTTGGCCGATGATTGCGATTGCGGTGCCCTCGTTTTATCTAGCCTATGGATACACCGGTGGGCCACTTCCTCTTGCTTATAGGGGGCTGGGTGAGTTGTTTGTTATTTTGTTTTTCGGCTTAGTGGCGGTCATGGGCACCGTCTTTGTTCAGACTGGGGTATGGTATGTGCAAGCTCTGGTTGCAGGTTTGGCAATTGGCTGCTTGTCAGCGGTTCTTATTGCTATCAACAACCTTCGCGATGTTGACGAAGACAGATTAAATGACAAAAGAACGCTAGCAGTGAAGTGGGGAAGGCCCGCTGTTCTTCGACTTGTCTGGATGATGTGTCTAATCGCATACACAAGCGCTGTATGGCTATTCGGCTCGGTGCCAGGCCTGCTCTATTTCCTTCCGGCCTTCATCGTGGGCTTGTTGATTATCGGTAATATTTACAAGCACCTGCCGAGTCAGATCTATAATAAGTTTTTGGCGATGGCGGCACTTCAGTTGATTCTTTATGCAGCGGCGTTTATGCTAAACTGCGACGCATCAGTGAGATGAAAAACAAGATTTCCATTCACCCATACACAATGACCAGCAGCGGGTCTTTGAATGCGAAGTCGGCTCGTAGTGAGCATAGTGGAGCTTTGATCCGCGTCGATCATGAGGGTGTTTTTGGCTATGGCTCCATCCATCCCTGGCCAGAGCTTGGCGATGAGAGCTTAGATGAAAACCTAGCCAAATTGGCCGAGGGGTATTTCACTACTTTGAGCGCCCGAGCGATGACATGTAGCAGAGCGGACGCCGCTGCGCGCCGAGAAGGAGTGAGTTTATTTGAGGGTTTGGTTGTGCCACGTAGTCACGCCACGCTGATGATGGACGAGTCTGATTTTGTAGCTGCAGTGCAGACTGGTTTTACGACTGTGAAGGTCAAGGTTGGCAGAAGTCCTGCCATGGAGGCTGGGTTTATTCGTGAGCAGGCAATGCTCTATCCTGAGCTGACATGGAGGCTTGATTTTAATAGCTCACTCGATGCTGAAGCTGTGGAGTCACTGCTCACGGAGCTGGGCGAAGAGGTGCGTGATCAGATTGATTTCATAGAAGATGCTTTTTTGTCAGGCGTCACGCCATGGGTTAATGCTTTAGGGCCTTATGATATCCCCATGGCTGTGGACCGTGAGGTCGAGGATGCATGTGGTGGCTATGGAGTCGCTGTGATTAAGCCAGCGCTTAATGAGCCACTGCCATTATTAGAACGTATCGCAGAGGAGGGTAAAAGAGCTGTCATTACCAGCTATATGGATCACCCAGTCGGGCAGAGCTTTGCCGCATGGGAGGCAGCTAGAGCATTTCATTCTTTTCCAGATGTTGTCGATACTTGCGGGCTGATTACGCATGGTTTGTTTGAGCAGGATGAATTCACCGCCGCCTTGGGCAAGCCTCTACCAGATTTCAAGCCTGCGTGTGGCACGGGGCTGGGGTTTGATGAGTTGCTAGAATCTTTACCATGGACACCTCTGAGCTGATATCGGCTGCTTTTTGGCAGTCCAAGCAATGCCACATCATGGCAAATCCGCGTGACGCGGAGGCTGTGAGGGAGGCTGGTTTGCTCGAGTCTTGGTCTAGGCTACAGCCCAAGCTGAGTGGGCATCTTCTGTTTGCTACCTCGGGATCAAGTGGTGGTCGGAAATGGGTGGCGCTTTCCCGCGAAGCCTTATTGTTATCAGCTGCAACAGTGAACCGG
>JAACFN010000227.1 GCA_009937455.1 Verrucomicrobiaceae bacterium
CCGCATGGTTTATGGGCGATGCCGGAGGATGAACCTGCGTGGCAAAAGTACAAGGACTTGAAATGGGGTGGCAAGAACCAGAAGGGTGAACAGGACGCGGAGATGTATGCCGCCATGGTGGAAATGGTGGATCGCCAGATTGGCGAGATCATGGCCCTACTGAAGGAGTTGAAGATCGATGACAATACCATCGTGATTGTCTGCGGTGACAACGGCGGCCAACCTTATTTCAAAAACAAGAAGCATCCGCATGGAGTTCTTGCCCCTAACCTGAATCCGCACACAGGCGAACGCTTCCGTGGTGGCAAAGGGAACTTTTATGAAGGAGGACTGAGGATTCCCTTCATCGTTCACTGGCCGGGAAAAATCAAAGCGGGTTCTGTTTCCGACCACCTCGGCTACTTCCCCGATGTCATGCCCACACTAGCAGAAATAGCGGGAGCAGCACCACGAGCCGATACCGATGGTATTTCCATCGTGCCGACCTTACTGGGTGAAAAGCAGGCCGGGCGAAAGCAGGATCAGCACGACTATCTCTATTGGGAGGACAGCAAAAGCGTGGCCGTGCGTATGAACAAGTGGAAGGCGATCCGACCAGCGAAGGCTGGGGCATTTGAGCTCTATGATCTCAGTAAGGATATCGAAGAGCTTGACGACGTGGCAGCGCAACATTCTGAAATTCTTGCGCAAATGAAAGCGTATGCCAAAGTGGCACACACTCCGTCTCGTATCGGCAAGGTGCTCGACCCGTCGATCGGATTCAAGGGGCACAAAAAATAAAAAATACCCATGAAAACACCGCTCATTTCAGCCACACTCGCATTAGGCTTATGCACGGCACTCGCCAACGCTGGCGATACCCAGGATGTGGAGAATGCCGCAAAAGCGAATGTCTTGCTGATTGCGATTGATGATCTCAACGATTGGATCGGCTGCATGGGCGGCCATCCGCAGGCAAAAACACCGAACATCGACCGGCTCGCTGAGCGGGGGGTCTTGTTCACCAACGCTCATTGCCAGTCGCCGGTATGAGCAACAACAGGCATCTATTTCCTGAGCCCCGACCTGGCCGCATCACCTGTCGCGAAGAAGAATACGCTCATGCCGATGCGTTTTCAAAACGAAGGCTATCATGTGACGGGAGCGGGCAAGATCTTCCACGGAAATCAAAACAAAAGGTATCTTCCTAATTGGGCCGGCTCGTTTGGCGGTTTTGGTCCGCTGCCTAAAGAGAAACTCAGCTCCTTTCCCGGCTCAAAGTTGTGGGACTGGGGGGTGTATCCGGAGCGGGATGATCAGCTCTCAGATCACAAGATTGCAGCATGGGCCGTGGAGCAGCTGCAAAAGCCTCAAGACACACCACAGATGCTTGCCGTCGGCTTTTATCAACCGCACGTGCCGCAGTATGCACCGCAGAAGTGGTTTGATATGTATCCGCTCGAGACATTGAAGCTGCCGACGGTGGTCGATAAGGATCTAGGCGACGTATCGACCTATGGCATCAACCTAACCCGGCTCAATCATGTGGCTCCTGAGCATGATTGGGTAATAAAAAACGAAGAATGGAAACCACTGGTGCAGTCCTACCTGGCTTGTGTGAGTTTTGTTGATCACCAGGTCGGCAAACTCCTGGACGCACTTGATCAGAGCCCTGACAAAAACAATACCTTCATTGTGCTCTACTCTGATCATGGTTTCCATCTCGGCGAAAAAGAACGCTGGGCGAAGCGCAGCCTTTGGGAAAATGGCACACGGGTACCCATGATTATCGTTGGTCCCGGTGTCGCCAAGGGCAAGGTTTGCAACAAGCCAGTTCAGCTACTCGATATCTACCCGACTCTATTGAGTCTAACAGGATTAAAGGATGATGATCAACTTGAGGGCCATTCTTTGGCCGCCTTGTTAGAAGACCCTGCTGCCGATTGGCCCCACATGGCCCGCACCAGTTTCGGCCCTGGTAACTATGCCATACGCTCGGAGCGCTACCGCTACATTCACTACAACGATGGCACGGAAGAGCTTTATGATCACAGCGATGACCCGCATGAGTGGAAGAACCTCATCAACCATCCCGACATGGCGACCACGCTTGCGCAGCACCGCACCTTTCTTCCCAAAACGAGCCACCCGATCCTCGGCACGGATTCAACCGGGCACAAAGCTTACAAGGCGAGCGAGGCCGCAAAAAAACAGGCAGCCAGCTTCGACCCTCTGGATTGGAAGCGCCCGGTCGACAACCCGGTCTTCACCTCAGCCTTTGGCAACAACCATGACTCGGTGCTCTTTGTTGAGCCGGAGCTGGAATACCCTTATCACTTGATCATCAGCCACACACCAGAATTTGCCCAACTTTGGCGAGCCAAAAAGTTCTCCTGGAGCAGTGCTGACTGGGAGCTTGTCTCGGATAAATACGTGATCGGCAAACATTACGAGTATGATGACGGGGTGAAGGTCGGAGACACCTACTATCTCTATGAGGAAGGAATCGTCTACACCTACTCAGGACCACTGGAGCAATCTAGCGGCAAGTGGAAGGCATCAGGCACCTTTCCTTATAAAGAGTGTGATGACATCGGTATCTACTACGAGGACGGGGTGTTCCACATGTTCGGGGAACATGGACATTTTCCCCACGGACCGGATGGCACCAGCCTGGCCCACTTCAGCTCCACCACCGGTCTGGGCGACTGGAAGCTAGTCAACGCCAAGGCTGTCGATCCCAATCCTGATGGAGGGCACAAGTACGGCGTGGGTGACGCAACCATCGCCAAGATCGAGGGGCACTACTACATCTTTTGCGATCGTGAATCCAAGGGCAGCCCGTATAAGGTCGTTGCCTGGAGATCCAAGGACATCAACGAACCCTTCGAATACATCGGCAAGGCGATCACCCCGAGATCGGACGAAGTGGATGATTGGGATAACTACCGCATTCAGGACCCAGACATTGCCTATATTCCTGAACTGGGCCGATACGTCATCACTGCAAACATGTTGGACAGAGACGGCAACCCGGGTGGCAACTTCCCAACCCTGAAGGGGAACCGCACACGCGTGATCGGTGTGTTTTATCATGGCAATATTCCATCCCCATAAATCACATCATGAAAACACAACTCATCATCACCACGCTTCTCCTGAGCCTGATCTGCCCAGTGCTTGCCAAGAAACCGGCAGCCACCAGTGCAGTGGCCAATGACAAGCCATCAACCATCATGCCCGTGCCATCACAGCTGAAGAAGTTTATGCCTAAACGCCACAACGAAAAACTGGCGGAGGCAAAGCAGGGTGAATTTGATCTGGTGATGATCGGGGACTCAATCACCCACAACTGGGAGAGCCAGAAAGACTACGCCGC
>JAACFN010000044.1 GCA_009937455.1 Verrucomicrobiaceae bacterium
GATGGATGGTTGTCGCTTACTTCTGAATTAGCAGCAGGAAAAAACGGCGCAGATCACGGTCAGGTTGCACTGAGAGTTGGCCTCTACTTCCTGTCGCTGAGGGATCCGGCATCTGTCGCTCGGCGTCGATGGGCGCTACGCTTCGGGCACGCATTTCCTATTTTCACCCTCGTCGTGTGTGTCTTTGGTTTATGTGTAGGTAGGCTGCCTATACTGTGGATGGTGAGTATCGTGATGGCTTCTCTAGGGCTTGCGGCCTGCGCACAAATACTGACGGTGACAACCAATATAAAGGCTGCTGGACTGGCCTCGGTGGTGCTGGAAAAAAAACGTATTTACCCCAGGCTTAGTGATGAAGAGTCAGTGGTCGCGGCGACTCGCGCCTGGGCATGGCACAGTATCGTGCCCGGCTTGATTTCACGATTGATGTGATCAACTTGGCGGCTGGAGGTCATGGAGTGTCTTGAAATGTCACAGGATAACACTGGATGCTGTGGGCTGTCATGAAAAACAGCATTCTATGCTAGCCAGTTGCCGCCCTTTTTGATAAAGGTTTGTTAACTATTAGGCTACTGCCGTCAGCCTAGAATTTTTCTTAACAATACAATGATTTCATATAGCCGCGATCCACAACAGACTATCCCCGAGTCGTCCGTTAAAATCATAGGGCTCGGTGGTGCCGGCGCTAATATCCTTGATCGGGCCACGCTCGATGGTCTGTCCGGCCCTGAGATGACCTGTGTGAACACAGATCTGCGCACCTTATCGAGCTCGGTGGCTAGCGAGAAAATTCATTTGGGTAAAAATCTGACCAAGGGTTTGGGCTCCGGTGGAGATCCTGAGCTTGGCGCGCGTGCGGCAGAGGAGTCTGAGCTAGAGCTGCGTGACGCGCTCCGCGGCCGGCAACTTGTTTTCCTCTGCGTAGGCTTGGGAGGAGGCACCGGATCTGGAGCAGCTCCCTTGATTGCCCGTATCGCTCGCGAGGAGGGAGCCTTTGTTGTTGTCTTTGCGACCATGCCTTTTGAGTTTGAAGGAAAACGGCGCAGAGAGCAGGCGGATACAGCACTCAATGAATTATCGGTATTGTCCAATGCTGTGGTTACTTTTGATAATGACCGTATGGGCGAGCTGGTTCTTGCCAAGCAGGGAATCCATGAAGCCTTTGCCGCCTGTGACAGGATGATTTCAGATTCCATCAAGGCGGTGACACGTCTTGTCGTCAGGCCTGGTCTGATCAACATCGGGTTAGGGGACTTGATGAGTGCACTGAATACAACGCGTTCACGTTGTCTTTTTGGTTCGGGTGTTGGGCAAGGGGAAAGCCGTTCCCAACAAGCTATTGAGAACGCGCTTAACAGCCCGCTACTGGATAAAGGTCACTTGCTGGCCGATGCATCGAGTGTGCTTGTCCATATTTGTGGGGATGAAAGCCTGACACTTTATGAGGTAGAGCTGCTCATGCAGAGCATCTCGAAGCACATCCCATCAGGCGCCCAGGTTTTATTTGGTGTCGCTACTGATCCGTCCATGGAAGGAAGCCTCAGCGTGACGTTGATCAGCGCAGTTCCGGAAGGAAAAATTCATGCCTCTGAGCCAGATGAAGATGAAGAAGATCAGGAGGACAAGGACGCCCCTGAACTAAGCGTATCTGCACCGATCGCGGCGGTCGAATCCACTACGGTGATTGATACCCCAGAGGACGAGGAAATCATGGAGCCAAGCGAAGGTTATGCTCCTGATGATCTGGTGAGTGATCACTCCGAAGACCAAGATGATGATACTTCCTATGATGAAGGCGCTGACGCAGAGGAGGAGGAAGTCGACAATTATGCGGGCTTCATTAATATGAACGATGTCCAGCAGCTTGCAGATGCGGTGCTGAGGGATGAAGAGTCCAACAGGGACGAAGAACCAAGCGTGGACGAAGCCCCAAGCGTGGTTGAAGCCGCCGTTAATTTTGATATTGATGAAGACGAGCACCCTTTTGCTGAGATCGAAGATCTTGATTCTGAAGAGGCGGAGGAAACACAGGATGAAGATAGCCAGCCTGATGAAGAGGACGATTTTTTTGGCGAGGTATTTGATGACGACAAACAAACGGCTCAAGGAGAGCTGGAGTTAGACGGTGGTCCCAAGGGGAAGTTTGAAGGCGAAAGTCCGAATGTGCTCGAAGGAGAAGACCTCGATATCCCGCCATTTTTACGTAATAAAAAGAAGTAATCTTAATGCGAGCCACGATTTAATCTGGCTTGCCGTGAGTTGAACTGAATGTTACGCATACGCCCGTTATGACAAATTTAGGTACTTTTATTATGGTCGCTGCCTGTGTTGGCATGGGCTACGTCATTGAGCCCCTCTTTTTTGAGCTGCGCAATACAGACAGAAACAAGAGCAAGGTAGCTAAAAAAGAAACTGCCAAACCTAAGAAAAAAGCCAACAAGGTGAAGTCTAAACCTGTGCCAACGATCAAGATCGATTTAAGCTTGGTCAAACCTGCGGATTTCCCTGAAACAGTATCTCTTCGCGAGACATTCGAGATCGCCAGTGATGGTCTTACACTTGCGCTTGAGCAGGGAGCTCAGGTAAGCCCAATTCGTCTTGAGGGCACAGACCTTATCTTTAAAACCAAGGGCATGACTCTCGAGCATGCGATCGATGTGGACCAAACTGATTTTAAGGAATTGGTTCTGCCAGTAATGAACGCGCGCATTCAAAGAGAAGCTGAAATGAAGCGTATCGAGGATGCTAAGCCCGTCGTGCTGGATGAGGTGGCTATTGTCTCATGTATGCAAGCAAGTGTAGCAGACGGTAAAGTCACCGAATTTAAGGCGGACCAGGTTACCGAGTGGGTCGCCGGTGAGGACATGGGTTACCTTTGAGGCCGAGACGATTTTGGGTAAACAGCAGCAGAAAGCGATCGCCTTGATCGAGGATGGTGAGGTCGTTAAATGGTGCTGGGCGAAGACCAAGCTTGAAATGCGCTAGAAAAGCGCAGATCAAGCAAAGCTAGAAGCTAGGCTTTGCACGCAGCTTTTTCCACACTCAGGAACTCCCGCACATCCTCAAGGCTGCGGGTATTGAGCACGTCCTCACGCCTGAGCCAACCTTTGCGGGCAATGCGCACACCAAAGGCAAGGTATTGGAGCTGCTCAGTGGAGTGAGCATCTGGATTGATGGAAGTCATCACCCCCTTGTCCCGTGCACGGTGCCAGTGACGCCAGTCCATATCGAGGCGGTAGGGGTTGCAGTTGAGCTCAATGATCGTGCCGGTAGCGGCAGCGCAATCGATGATTTTATCGATATTGATCTCATAGCCTTTTCGTTTCAGTAGCAGTCTACCCGTTACATGGCCGAGCATGGTAACGTGTTGGTTTTCCATCGCCCGAATAATACGTTTGGTCTGTTCTTTTTCTGATAGCTGGAATGAACCGTGGACGGATGCGACGCAGTAATCGAGCTGTGCTAGCAGGCTGTCTTCAAAGTCGAGCGTGCCGTCCTTGAGGATGTCTACCTCAGTGCCGGCGAAGACCTGAAAGTCATCCCACTGAGCATTGAGTTTGCCGATGGCCTCGACCTGGCGCAGGAGGCGATCTGGCTGAAGACCTCGGGCCTGAAACTGAGACTTAGAGTGATCGGCAATACCGAGATACTGTAGACCTAGATCACGAGCGGCGGCCGCCATTTCCTCGAGTGTATTTTTACCGTCTGATTCCGTGGTGTGATTGTGGAAGGTGCCTCGTAAGTTTTCGAGCTCGATGAGGCGTGGTATTTCACCGGCATCGGCAGCCTCGATCTCACCCTGATTTTCACGCAGCTCTGGTGGGATATCGTCAAGACCTAGGACGCGGTAGATATCACGCTCATCCTTGACGGCTGGCGCCGGTGGGGTGGACTTATCCTTTGGCGTGAAGCCGTATTCGTTGAGTGACCAGCCGTGTTTGAGAGCGCGGGAGCGCAGCGCTACGTTATGCTCTTTGCTGCCGGAAAAATACTGCAGGGCGAAGGGGAATTGATCATTAGAAACGGCGCGCAGATCACACTGCAGACCATTCTCGAGGCGGATTGAGGCCTTCGTGTCGCCGTGAGCTATCACGGAGTGAACCTCGGGCAAGGTTGTGAAATAGGAGGTGAGTTTTGCTGGAGCAGCAGTGGCGACGAGAAAGTCGAGGTCATGCAGCACCTCCTTGCCCCTACGGTAGGATCCGGCAGTGGCTACACGCAGTGAGTCTGGATGTTCACGCAGAAGATTTAGAATATATTCTGCCACAGGTGCCACATCGCCGAGGCGGAAGAAATCTGCAAACTGTTCCTTAAGGTCAATCGACTCGAGCAGCTTCTCAATGGATTTTTTGCCAAAGCCAGGAAGTGAGGCAGCGGAGCCATCTTGACAGGCCGCTTTGAGAGCGTCGATGGAATCGATGTTGAGTTTATCATACAAGGCGCGCACCTTCTTTGGCCCCAGCCCCTGAATGCCAAAGAGATCGAAAAGTCCGGGAGGAAACTCGGCACGCAGGTTTTGGTGGAACTCGAGTTTGCCGGTGCTGGCGAGTTCGTGAATTTTTTCCTGCAACGCCTTGCCGATGCCTGGGATGCCTTCAAGTTCGTTGGCGGCTGCTATAGCAACAATTTCACCTTGGTAATTACGCACGGTTTCCGCACCGTTACGGTAAGCGCGGGTCTTGAATGGGTTCTCACCCTTGATTTCCATAAGGAGCGCGATCTCATCGAGAACCGCAGCAATTTCATCTCTTGAGATAGTCATGATTTAGAGAGCTGGTCTGAGGTTAATATATTGAGGGTTGTAATGATCACGAGGGCTGAATAGCCAACCTGGATTACGATTAACAAGCTCATAACCGGTGAGCATGAACTCGGGTAGAATTTGATTGGAGTTCACCTCGTAGACCTTGTCTCCGGTGTAATACCCGTAGATTTTATATTCGTAGTTTTGGTCAAAGCCATAGCGCTCAGCTCGCGGCCCTGTCTCGGGCAAGCGATCTGGGTTGAGTTTTTTGCTTTCGTTGAAAATGACAAGCTTTGCAGTGTCAGCACTTTGGCGAGGTTTACGTAAATAACCCCAGAAGCGGGTTTTTTTTACGAAGTAGCGCCTGCCATAATAAAAATTACCGGTGGGTTCCGATGCGATCTCGGCAGCCCTCACTTCAGCGCTTGGTCCTCCCATGTTGGGCGAACCATAAGTGCCAGCGCCACCGCTCGCAGTCGAACATGAGTGAAGCATGAAAGTCAGCGCTGCTAGGAAACTGAAAAGCAGGTAATTCCGCATGGCGATATCCTTGTTGAGAACGGGCTTGAGGTCAAGAGGGCTTATGCTGCTTAAGATGCCGAGCTTCCTCGTTGACCGTAACCGTTGCCATATGTATTGACAGCGGCGGCAGGGGGCTGTAGCTCAGCCTCAACACATGTCTGGGTTGGTCGTTGACCGAATCATTCACCAGATGTAAAACATCATTAATTAAGGGGGCTGTAGCTCAGTTGGTTAGAGCAGGGGACTCATAATCCCTTGGTCGTGGGTTCAAGTCCCACCGGCCCTACTTTTTGAATGTGATGAGAGGGGGGTGAGCGGAGTGATTGGGAGGATGGTAAGGCTGGGTGCGTTCATTCAATAAAGGCTATGCTGGTATGCAAGATGCGATCACCGACTGGTGGGATTGCTTTCGCTCCGCTCAAGCCGTGCTGGGTTGCAGAAATCCTCCTCCGGATTTCTGATTATATAGAGTGCGTGATACACGCACTGGCGTGTGCGCTCGAACCCTTGCTCGCTGCGCTCGCAAAGAGTTTTCGGCCCGCGCCCGAAATGCCAGAGCCCAGCCTACCGGTGGTAGGCTGGGCTCTGGCAGAGGGGGTGGGATTCGAACCCACGATACCTTGCGGTATGCCGGTTTTCAAGACCGGTGCATTCGACCACTCTGCCACCCCTCCGTGATTGCAAAGCTGATTGCGGTCGCGAGAAACTTTCCTTAGTCCGTGATGTTTTGCAAGAAGAGTTTCGTCTGTTTTTGCAAGTTTTCCCATCGGGGCGATGTGGGCTTGCACATCAGCCCGCTGTCCTTTAGAAAAAATGAACTATGAGTAACGTTGTTGTATTATTTTCCGGTCAGGGAGCGCAGAAGGTAGGTATGGGTAAGGATCTGGCAGATGCCTATCCAGCTGTGCAAGAGATGTTCAGTAAGGCGGACGATGCGCTTGGCTACTCGCTGAGTGATATCATGTTCAATGGGCCAGACGAGGAACTCACTAAAACATCACGCTGCCAACCGGCGCTTTTTCTTCACGGCCTAGCATGTCTGGAAGTGTTGAAGGCAAAAGTCCCTGCGCTCAATGTGGTCGCCACTGCGGGGCTCTCACTAGGTGAATTTACCGCCCACACCCTTGCTGGTACTTTCGATTTCGAAACGGGTCTCAAAATTGTTGAGCAACGTGGTCAATTTATGGAAGAAGCCTGCGATGCTACCAATGGTGCTATGGCGGCGATGATCGGTGGTGATGAAGAGGCTGTTGCTAAGCTTGCAGCGGACTGTGGTGTTGATGTCGCCAATTTTAATACGATCGGTCAGATCGTGCTATCCGGAGATGAGGCCGGTATTGATAAGGCGGTAGCTGAGGCCAAGGGCAGGGGCGTGCGCATGGGTAAAAAACTCAATGTCGCCGGTGCCTACCATTCACGCCTGATGCAGAGTGCTCAAGATAAACTCGCCGAGGTGCTGGCCAAGGCCGAGCTCTCCGAACCAGCTATTCCCGTCATCTGTAACTTTGAGGCGCGCGCTGTCAGCGGCCAGAACGAGATTAAGTCCACGCTTGAGCAGCAAGTGACCGGCTCGGTGCGTTGGACCGCCTCTATGCAGAAACTCATTGCCGATGGCCATACTACCTTTCTTGAACTAGGCCCAGGTAAGGTGCTTGCAGGGCTTATGAGCCGCATTGATAAGTCAGTAACGGTGCTCTCCGTCGAGGATGTAGAGAGCTTAGAAGCTGCTGTAGAGGCCTTAAGCTAGAGTGCTCAAGAAAAATGATTATTTTCACAAAAAAGTGATTGCCAGCGGCGAGGATTCTCATTAAGTTCCGCCCGCCCCGAGCAGAGCAAGGGGTGGTAGCTCAGTTGGTTAGAGCGCCGCCCTGTCACGGCGGAGGTCGCGGGTTCGAGTCCCGTCCATCCCGCCACTGCCCCGACCCTCTTTGAGGGTCGGGGCAGTGGCTTTTATAGCCGGAGCAGAGAACTGACCCGCAGGCCGCGCATGCGGACAAGGGTCATTCGAACGCACACGCCAGTGCGTGCATCACGCATCCCAAATTTCAAGTTTCCGGAGGAGGAAACTTGCTAACCAGCATAGCTTTCATGGAATGAAAGCAATCCCGTCCATCCCGCCACTGACCTGGCCCATTTCATGTGGCTGAATACAGCAGGCGGCAAAACGAGGGCATGCGCATGCCCCTGACGTCTATAAAATCATGAAAAACATGGCGAGAAGTGTAAATCATGCGTCATTTCTCTGCCTGACCCCTATTTTGGGGAAACCTTGAAAATACCTAACTGTTCAAATGGGATTAGCGTAACCTTTCGCGGAGTTCGCGCAGTTCGGACTCTTTGGCCTCTAGGCTATCTAATAGGCTGGCAATGTAGTGTATCGTACGCAGGTTCGTTTGTTCGGTCTGCAGTAGATAGGCGATGTGGCGCAGTCGCGAGATGCCTGCCTGATCAAAAAAGATGCTGCCCTGCGGGTCCTTGAATCCTTTGACCAAGCCGTCGCTCAGGAACTCTTCGATCTCTTTTAGGTGCAGTCCGCAAAGTTCAGCCGCCTCGTCAATGGTCGTGAGCAAGGAGCGCTCGATGCGGGATTCTGACAAACAGGTGATTTCGTATCGGTAAGTCATAGTTTGTAGATGGGTTGGTAGTTATGGGCGGGGGTTAAAGGTGGAGGTTTGGGAAAGTTTTTGCCAGAGGCCCCTTTCCTCGTCGCTTAGGTGGTTGGGTGTGAGTAGTTTGATCACCGCGTAGAGATCGCCATGGCTGCCGCTCGTTCCCTGCGGCAGACCTTTACCCTTGATTCTTAGTTCAGTGCCATTTTCAATGGCCGGAGGAATCTTGATTTTCACCGAGCCGTTCAGTGAACGCACGGAAACCTCTGCCCCTAACACCGCTTCCCAGGGGGCTAAGGGTAACTCATAATAGAGATCGGAGTCTGAGATCCTGAAGTCTGGATGTTTCTCCACTCGAACATGTAAAAACAAATCTCCCTGGGCGCCGCCGTTGTAGCCTGGATTGCCTAGGCCCGCGCAGCGGATCAGCTGACCTTCTGTGATTCCCTTGGGGATGCGGATACGTGAGGTTTTCATTTCACTGGCACCAGTGGCGCGGTTCACTTGCTTAAGCTGCACCGATCGCTCGGTACCATGCACCACGTCATCGAGAGACACGAGAATATCCGCGTGCGTGTCTTGGCCGGGGATTGGCATATTGCCACGTTGCCCGCCTGAAAAGGAACTATACCGGCCGCTACCTGTGCTAGCACCAGCACCAAACATCTGCTCGAAAAAATCACTGAAACCGGTTCCGGAGTAATGGTTTTCATATTCGCCCGCACCCGATGGTCCGCCGGAGAATCCGCCATAGGGATGACCCGAAGCCCCAGCCTGACCTGAGCTAGGTGTATTCCAGTCCTTGCCCAGGGTGTCGTATTTTTTACGCTTCTCCGGATCACCCAGCACCTCGTAGGCCTCGTTGATCTCCTTGAATTTTTCCTCAGCGGTATCCTTTTCCTTGGCGACGTCAGGGTGGTATTTGCGGGCCAGTTTACGGAACGCTTTTCTGATTTCATCCTGGCTCGCCTCACGGCTCACGCTCAGCACCTCGTAGTAGTCTCGGAATTTCATGATTCGGTTACGTGCAGTATATCTTTGCTGCATCGAATCGCAAGATGCATTCAGCCTCCGCCTAGGCGGATCAGAATGGTGAATAGTGAATGTTGAATTGATATGCCTGCAGCGGCAGAACCAAGAACAGCCGCGAAGCCCCGAGACAAGGTGCGGGGCCTTCGACGGCTACTGCACCTTAAACTTAGAACTTTAACTGCCGCTCAGTGGCTGCATCAATACAAAGGGAGATACCACCAGAGCGGTAAACTCCTGAGGATTCTCAGACCACCACTTGGCGTGGGGTTCGGAGGGTTTGACAAGATCGCCTGATTTTAACCAGGCTTCGATTTTGTCTTTTTCATCAGCTGCTAAGGCTTGCCCAACATCGGTGATGTGAAGGCATGCATCAACATAGAGCAGGGCGCCTGAGTCAAAGTGGGGTTTGAGATATTCCCAGTCGACCACACCAGTGTATTTTTCAAGCTTTTCAGGGGTGGTCTGGGCATCATCACCAAGCATGCCATAGGGCATGTTCTCAGGTTGGGGAGTGGATTCGTTGCTTGCCATTGTTGTGAACCAAAAGTTGGTGACTAAGGTGCAACAAGATCTAAAACTAGGTCAAGGTTCGACTTGCGACACGGAAGATCGTTCGAACGATAGCATGACTTGCGCTGATGAAAATCTGCATCAAGGCAGCAAGCTGGAAACCAGAGATTAACCCATGCGGTCAGCGCCAATGCGGAAGCGTTGGTTGCGAAGCTTGGAATCCGAGAGAGCATCACAGAGTTGGCTGGCGACTTGCTCATTCACATCAACCAAGGAGTGGCGGTCAAAGAGCTGAATACGACCTACGGAGTTGTCCGGAATTTTGCCTTCACGGTAAAACATGCCTAAAAGGTCGCTAGGTCGTACCCCTGCGGCTTTACCAAGGCTGACAAACAAGGTCGTCATACCGGCCTCTTTTTTGTCGCCACGGCCACCACGGTCACTGCGTTGGCCACGATCTCCGCGATCTCCGCGATCTCCGCGTGCACCTCTGCGGTCGTCGCGATCATTACCTTTTTCACGGCTGCGGCGCGCACCACGGTCTTTTTCAGGTTTGTAGTCCGGGCGATCTTCTACGATTTCCTCGCCCTCGCGGCCAAGGGACTCGCGTAGGAGCTCAAAGAGGGAGGAGGCAATATCGGTGGCGGTGTGGCCTTGGTCGAGCAGTCGGTCGATGTAGTGGCGGTAGCTGCGGCTGACTTCTTTTTCTAGGCGAGCTTGCACCAGCTCGAACAACTGGTCTGCGCGTTTGCCCTCGACTTCTTCTTGGGTCGGGATTTTTGCGCGCGTGATTTTCTGCTTGGTATAGCGCTCGATGCTTTGCAGACGATAAATATCACGGCCAAAGACAAAGCTTACGGCACGACCTTCACGGCCGGCGCGTCCCGTGCGGCCAATACGGTGCACGTAGTCTTCTGGGTCTTGGGGGATGTCGTAGTTGAACACAGCTTCGACGTCATCGATGTCGAGTCCGCGAGCGGCGACGTCGGTGGCGATGAGTAGGTCAAATTTCCCTTCACGGAATCGTTTGGTGGTGCGCTCGCGAGCTTGTTGGCCAATGTCGCCGTGTAGTTTATCAGCGGCGTAGCCACGTGCGGTGAGCGCGTCTGTGCATTCATCAACACTGCGTTTGGTATTACAGAAGACCACCGCGAGTCGCGGGCTGTCCATGTCGAGCAGGCGTGTGAGCACCTCGACTTTAGATCGGTTTCGAACTTCGTAATAGCTCTGAGTGACGGTGGAAACGGTTTTGGTTTGCCCTTTGATGGAGACTTCTTCTGGGTCATCACCGAATTTTTGAATCAGCTTCTGCACCTGTTTGTTCATGGTGGCTGAGAAGAACAGTGTCTGGTGATCGGATTTCATGGCGCCGAGCAGGTCTTCCATGTCTTCGCGGAATCCCATATCGAGCATGCGGTCGGCTTCATCGAGAATGGCCAGCTTGATGGTAGCTGGTTTCAGGGTCTTGCGGCGCAGGTGGTCGAGTAGGCGACCTGGTGTTCCCACAATAATATGGGCGCCACGTTTGAGCTGGGTGATTTGGCGGTCGATCGGGGTGCCACCATAAACTGGCACGGCTCGCAGTCCCTTGACGTGCTTGCCGAGGCGGTGCACTTCCTCACAGACCTGAACACAAAGTTCGCGGGTAGGTGAGAGGATCAGCACCTGAGCTTCGTCGGCATCGAGGTCGATCATCTGCAGTGCAGGTAGGGTGAAGGCGGCGGTTTTGCCAGACCCTGTTTCAGATAGGCCAACGATGTCCTTGCCCGCTAAGATGGGGGGGATAGCGAGGGCCTGAATAGGGGATGGGCTTTCGAAGCCTTGGTCGTGGATAGCCTCGAGTAGCTCATCAGAGAGGCCGAGGGCAGAAAATGGAACGTCAGTCATATTATTAATAGTTGGTGTTTTGTTGATGCTCCGTCTGGATCATCTTTCAATACCGCTTGGGCTCCTTGGTTCGGAACGATTAATAACAAGCCTGGGCGGTGGGAGAGCGAGCCATAAGCTCGCATGGGCACAGAAGCAACTTAAAAGCGAACGAGTCTGGGCATTGAGCTTCCAATCTAAGTGCGGACGATGACTCATTTAGATCAATAAATGATCAACACAGCTATTGACCTGTGGAATTTGGGAACCATAATCCCGCCCCGTTCTGCAAATGCACAACGCAATCAATAATTTAATATCACAACCATGGCTAACTACGCAATTAATGGATTTGGACGCATCGGACGCAATGTATTGCGAGCCCTTGTGCAGAATGGCGAACTTAAAAATGTCGTCGCCATCAACGACCTCACCGATAACAAAACGCTGGCGCACTTGCTGAAGTATGACTCCTCACAGGGCCGTGTTTCTTATGAGGTGACCTACGATGATGATTCAATCATCGTTGACGGACACAAAATTCACGCCACCGCTGAGCGTGACCCCGCAGCCCTGCCATGGGCAGCGCTGAAGGTGGACGTTGTGCTTGAGTCGACTGGTTTCTTCACCTCACGCGAAGGTGCCCAAAAGCACATCGACGCTGGAGCCAGGAAGGTGCTTATTTCAGCCCCTGCCAAGAACCCAGATCTCACCATGTGCATTGGCATCAACGACGATATTTACGATTCCGCCAAGCACCACATCGTTTCCAACGCATCCTGCACCACTAACTGTCTTGCACCACTCGTTAAAGTGCTCAACGACAAGTGGGGCATTGAAAAAGGCTTCATGAGCACGATTCATTCCTACACCGGTGACCAGAACCTTCTTGACGCACCACACGGTGATCTTCGTCGTGGTCGTTCTGCTGCGGTTAATATCGTGCCTTCCTCTACAGGAGCCGCTGTTGCTATTGCTGAAGTGATTCCCGAAATGAAGGGTAAGCTTAACGGAGGTGCCTTCCGTGTTCCTACTCCTACCGGATCACTTACCGACTTTGTAGCTATTCTTAAGAGCGACACCACCGTTGAAGAAGTGAACGCCGCTTTCAAAGAGGCCGGCGCTGCGGGACCCATGAAAGATATCCTTCACTACTCTGAAGATCCACTGGTTCTTCAGGACATCGTCAGTGATCCTCACAGTTCTATCTTCGACGCAGA
>JAACFN010000045.1 GCA_009937455.1 Verrucomicrobiaceae bacterium
GCAATCGCTACGGCAGCTGCAGAAGTATTGCCATACTTATTCAGATTGATGTAGACCTTATCATTAGGAACGGAAAGGCGGTCAGCAATGGCATCAATGATGCGTAAGTTGGCCTGGTGAGGCACTATCAGCTTGATGTCCTCAGGCGTGAGTCCTGCACGCTCAATGACTGTTTCCGCTGCGGTGCGCATGGCGTTGACCGCCAGTTTAAAGACTTCACGTCCTTGCATGGAGAGGGTTTGGAGATTTGACTCGGCATTAGCAGCGGTAATAGGGCAGGCGGATCCGCCTCCCTTAATCTCAAGTAGGCTGGTGTGGCGTCCATCTGTGCCCATTTCAGTGGCCAGAATACGTCCCTCGCCATCGTTGCTGCGACGCAGCACAGCAGCACCGGCGCCGTCACCGAAGAGCACGCAGGTGTTCCGGTCCTCCCAATTCGTAACGGAAGAGAGCTTTTCAGCTCCAATAATAATAGCATTGCTATAGGCTCCGTCTGAGATCAAACGCTTGGCGATTTTCATCGCATATAAAAATCCAGAGCAGGCGGCTGAAATGTCAAAGGCAACCGCAGAGAATGAACCTAGCTTGGCCTGCACGTGGCAAGCTGTGGCAGGAGTGGGTGTATCAGGGGTGATGGTGGCAACAATGATGAGCTCAACATCCTCTGCTGACATACCGGCTTGCTCTAGCGCTCGTTCTGCAGCTTTGGTAGCCATGTCTGATGTAAATTCATCATCAGCAGCGATACGCCTTTCCTTGATGCCAGTTCGAGAGGTGATCCATTCATCACTTGTATCGACAAACTTGGCCAATTCATCATTGGTTAAAATGCGCTCAGGAACATAACTTCCGGTGCCAGCGATGGTGACAGGAACGACAGATGTGGATGAATTCATAAGGTCAATCGATATGGAGATGCGAGAAATCTAAACAAGATTTGGAGCTTGAACAGCAAAATAGCCAAAGCCTGAGGGGATTTGCACAGTGTGGTCCTAGGTCACTTAATGGATCTTATCGAGCATTTCCTCGATATGTGGATTGACCTCAAGTTTGACCGTTTCACGTGCAACGCGGACAGCGTTTTCAATAGCAAGTGCGGAAGAGCCACCATGTCCAATAATACAGACGCCGTTGACTCCGAGTAGGGGAGATCCTCCGACATACTCGTAGCTGCTTTTTTTCTTCACCGCTTTGAATGCACCCTTGGCAATGATAGCGCCTAGGATTCGGATGGGGTTACGCTTAAACTCGACTTTGAGCCATTTCGACATTGCCTTGGCAGTGGCCTCACAGCTTTTCAGGATAATATTTCCAGTGAAACCATCACAGAGCACAACATTGAGGTCGCTCTCAAATAAATCATGCCCCTCCACGTTGCCTACAAATTCAAAAGGAGCTTTGCCTGATGATTCAAGCTCCTTGATGAGGGTGAAAGTTTCCTTGGTGAACTTGGTGCCCTTTTCATCCTCTTCTCCATTGGACATAATGCCAATTTTGGGGCGTTTTACACCTAGAACATAGTGGGAGTATACAGCGCCCATCACGGCATAGATAACAAGATGTTCTGGTTTTGCCTCAGGATTGGCACCTGCGTCTAGGAGTTGGCAAATACCGTATTCATTGGGAATGGCAGAGGCGATGCCGGCACGTTCTACTCCGCGTAAGGTCCTGAGCTTAACAGTTGCTGCGGCGACGGAAGCACCTGATTTCACCATGTCTGTGGCGACAGAGATAGAAGATTTTTTTTTGCTGCGCAGGGCTTTGGCGCCCGACTCATGCATTTCTACCACATCAGGAGCATCAACGATAATGGCTCTTGGATCGGTTAGTTGGTGTTCTTCGACTTCTCGTCTGAGGATCTCAGCGTTGCCTACGAGAAAAATCGTTTCAATATCAGCATAGCGTTTGAGGGCATTGCGAGCACCCACAATATTTACGGTTGGCGCGTGGTCACCGCCCATGGCATCGATGGCAATTTTCATGGTCTAGATGAGTTTAATAGCAAGATACTCTTGCGAAGGAAAGCTATATGCATACATGAAACAAGCGGAATGCCAGGGCATTCCGCTTCGTAAGCAAGACGTAGTTTTCAAAGAGAGGCCTCTTAGAGGGCGTCTACTTCGAGAACTTGGCGCTCGCGGTAGGTTCCGCAATGAGGACATGCAATATGAGAAGGAACGCGGCTTTCGCATTCAGGGCATGTCTTAAGGTTAGGTGTGCGCCAGCGGTTTGCGCCGCGTCGCATCTTTTGCTTCATCTTGGATGTTCTGCGCTTGGGTACAGCCATGGTATTAGTAGGTTGAGATTGTTTAAGTTGTTGATTTTAAGTCCTTGAGATCATTTTTGTGATCAGCTTGACTCAGATGAAGACGAATCCTCTATTGCATCGAGAGCATCCCAAGGATTGGGTTCCTCCTCGTGCGGGGGGGTCTTTACCCCATCAACAGGGGGTTTGTCTACTGCTAAATACCTAGAATCCAAATTACATTCTTGTTCATCGTCACCTTTATCGCAGTGCGGGTAATCAGGAAAACGAATAACAAGCTCTTCTCTAAGGGAATCAGCCAAGTCTAGTTGAGAACTTGAGAGTTCTGGGCAGATCCCTATTTCTTCAGCATCAATGGTTTGTGTGAATTCGTTTAGGCAGCGATCACAGGTGAAAACAAAGCTCGCGGAGAGGTTGCCTCTGATGAGTAGCTCGTTGTCGAATTTCTGCACAAATAAGTCATAGTAAAGCGGCCCTTTGGTTTGAATGCTTTCCCCATGAGCTGAAAAAATAGAGCCGTCCAGTTCTCCGGAGAAGGTTTTGCCCTCTTCAGGTAAGGAGTTGAGATCAATCTGTAGATGCTTTTTCACGAATGTTTAGGAGCTGGTGACATAGACAGCATGCTCACGACGCTTGGTTGTTTTACCGATGATGCTAGCACAAGGGGCAGAAGTTTCTTCAAGTGTTTCCATGACGGCGTCGATATTCTGCTCTGGCACACTCAGAAGTAGCCCACCGGAAGTCTGAGCATCTGCGTAGATGAGCTTCTGGGCTTCACTCACATTGTCCTCGAAGTGGGTATCGGGAGCAGAATGATCCAAATTCTTTCTGCTGCCACCCGGAACGCAGTCTGCTTCAATAAACTTAGTAAGCTCGTTTGACATGAGGGGGAATGCGCTAGCATCGAGCTCGGCGCTGACATTGCTGCCGTTGCACATTTCGATAAGGTGTCCGCTGAGGCCAAATCCGGTAATGTCTGTGCAGCATCGCAGCAATGCTCGTTCTGCAAGAGTAGCTCCAGGCTTGTTGAGCGTTGCCATCAGTTGGCTGGCGTGATCCGCGAGCTCCTCGCCGCAAAGACCGCGCTTGATAGCTGTTGAGACAATGCCGCTGCCTAGGGGTTTTGTTAAAACGAGGATTTCCCCTGGCTTGGCGAGGGAGTTACCGAGGTAACGGTCTGGGTGAACGATGCCGGTGACAGCAAGTCCATAGATGGGCTCTGGGTTTTTAATGGTATGACCTCCCATCAGGCTGCACTGGGCTTCTACGCACATCTCTGCTCCACCTCTGAATATTTTTTGGATGGTATCATTATCGCAATGCTCAATGGGCATTCCGGCGATGGCCAAAGCTGTCAGTGGTCGTCCACCCATTGCGTATACATCAGATAGTGAATTTGCTGCTGCTATACGTCCATAGAGAACAGGGTCGTCTACGATAGGCGTGAAAAAATCAGTTGTTTGAACCAGTGCGCGCTCATCATCAATCTTGAAAACCCCGGCGTCATCTGCTGTTGCGGAGCCTACAAGTAAGCGCTCATCTTGGTATTGGGGTAGGCCACGCAGAACCTGCGTGAGGGACCCCGGATCAAGCTTGGAAGCTCATCCAGCACAAGAGGCCAGAGTGGTGAGTCGGACTACTTCTTTACGATTCATTGAGGCGTAAATTGGGTTTGTTTGGTTTAAAAGTCATTAAAAAGAGATGGACGATCAGTGGATGCGATCGTTGGTACGATGGAGTGTCACATCTGAAGCTTGCGAAAGCGAGTCCATATTATGCGGTTTTTTTGCTTCAAGGTTTGGGTTTTTATAGGCAGTCTGCGACCCACTTATTTATGAATGACTCTAAGGATACATCAACGGTGAAAGATGAGCTGAAATGCAGGCCTACCAAGTGGTTTGTTTGGCGAGCCTTTATGATTCTGCTGATGCTTGTTATATTCCTCGTGCTCTTTTTGCAGGATGGATTGACTGGGTATCGAGAGAAAAACCTTCAATTTTATGTATATGAGAACTTCAAGAGTGCCGGCTTGCAGTTTCAAAAAATGCAGGATGACAGCGGATTTTCGGAGTCTCAATGGAAGCAATACTCCTCCTCTCAGCAATGTGAATTCCCCGAGGATGCAGATGCGATATTACCTAAAGATACTTCCTTGCCGATGGCGTGGCCTGATTCTCTGGCCGCAAGTTATGAGTTGATGTCCACCAAAGGGGGGCAGAATGGAGCCATTAAGCTGTGGGAGGAATATGCGGCAGAAAGAAAATGGGATTCGGAACCCATGGATCACCCGATGAATGCGGGTAAGATTCGTGAGCAGTTTTATGCTGCTGGGGTAACTGGTGTATTGTCGCTGATCACTCTCTACTTCTTGCTGCGAACCCTTCGCAGAAGCATCAGCGTGGATGAGGAGGCCTTGTATACTCAAGATGGAAAGCGTATCCCATACGTAGATATGTTGCGCATTGATAAGCGAAACTGGGATACTAAAGGCCTAGCCTTGGTCTATTACAATGATGCAGGCGTAGAAAAGAAGGCCAAGCTGGACGGAATGGTGTATGGCCAATTTAAGGAAGAAGATGGGGCTCCTGCAGAACGACTATTTTGCTATTTAATGGAACATTTCAAGGGGGAGGTTATTGAATATATTGATGAAGAAGAAAGCTCCGCTGATAATCCAGAAAAGGCAGACGGCTTGTCTGACGACGAATCTAAACAGGTTTAGATGATAAAAAATTATTTCATTATTGCCAATAGAGAGCCCCGAGGCTAAACCATCACCAACCAACCAATTATACCAATTAGTAATGTCTGACATCGAATCAAAAGTAAAAGATATCATCGTCGAGCAACTCGGCGTGAGTGCCGACCAAGTTAAGCCAGAAGCCAAGTTCATCGAGGACCTCGGTGCTGATTCACTCGACACTGTCGAGCTTGTCATGGCTTTCGAAGAAGAGTTCGGAATTGAAGTTCCTGACGAAGATGCTGAGAAATTGCAGAGCGTCAGCGATGTGGTGACTTACGTCAGCGCTAACTCCTAAGCAGTTCGTTAGCCTCGCTACGTTATTGGACTTAATGTTCCGTAAGTAGTAAGATTAAAATTTATCATTAGGGCAGACTCTGTGTGAGTCTGCTCTTTTTTTTGCTGAATTGATCGGTAGTAGTCTGCTTATTGTTGCATGTTAGCTAATTCGTGCGAACATCACCTAAGACGATTTACTTTGTCGAAAGCCCTCTATGGAACATTCGCCTGACAGTATTCAATACGCGATGGAAACCGCACGGCTTCTGTGTGAGCCGGATAGGCGGATTGACACGTTTGGCGCGACTCGGTTCAAATTCACTATGCTGAGTGAACCGATGGATTTGGTAGGGCAAGTGCGGATTCGGCAGGGGGAAATTGAAGCTCAAAAACCTCAAATCATTCGCCCAGATGCGATGCAGGGTGTCGAGTTAGAGGGGTTTCAAGAGAAGGCTGGCGAGTTTATTGACTGGCTAAAGACGAATAAGCTCGAGCCTGTTTTCTTTCAGTATGGTTTTGTTTTTAAACGAACTCATGTGACCGAGGGAATCCTTAACGATAATATGGAAACAGTTCGTGATCGAGTGCTGGCCGATGTCAAAGCAACAGGAGATCCGATGCTTGCTGTCATCGAAGGAGTGGATGACGCTTGGGAGGTATGCCTATTGAAATTTGCGATAGATATGATCGGCAAGTCGACGGACATCAATGTGTTCGATTTCAAGCGTAAGGGTCTTCTTTAGTTTCATTCATTATTAATCCAATGCGAATTGCGCTTATCATCAAGGCTGTAGCTGTGCTGCTGATGTTCGCGGTGGTTGGTGGCACCATTTATTTAATGAAGGAATACACAGGCTCTGTGCAAGATCTTCCAGGGGCAATGATGGAGCGGCAGCGGATGGTTGAAGAGAAGCTCAAAACTAAGACGGAAGAGGGGGGTAGCTCAGGTAATGAACCTGGTGAAAAAGCGTTTCAACGAGCCAAGGAATTATTGGCCGAAGAATCCATGGAGGAAGCAGAGGAAAAGATGAAATACATCGTTAGTTTTTATCCATCTGCCGAATGTGCAACTGAATGTCGGCGTATTCTGGGGGAGATCAACCTTGATCGGTTATTGGACCCCGACTGGCTCGACGGCAAGGAGGTGGTTACAGTGCGCCCAGGAGATACCTTTTCACGTATTATTGCTCAAAATAAAACGACGATGGATAGCCTTGTCCATCTGAGTAAGTTGAAACGCAGTGATCACCGCAGCTTGCATCCTGGAGACAAGCTCACGGTGATGCCCATGGAAATGCGTGTCGTTATCGATCTTAGGCTCAACACCTTAACAATTTGGAAGGGTGGGGAGTTTGTTAAAGAATACCCATTACTGGAGGCTTCTTATAGAGGTAAAGCCGCCATTAAACGATCTAAAATCAGTCTTATTCGAGGTGCTAGCGAAGGTAAACTCTACCTTAGTCATGCAGAGGAATATATGGGGTCGAGTAAGGTGATTATCTTGTCTGATAAATCACTCGCCATTAGGGGTTTTTCAAGTGATAGTGATGGCGAAAAGAGTTTAGGTTTCGTGCTGTCTCATGCCGATATGGAAGAGCTTCCTCTGCTGCTCAGACCAGGGAATGATGTTGAAATAAGAAACTAAAACGCCGGAATTTAAAGCTACGGAGATTGACCAATCCGTTTTTTCATTTCACTATACCAAATAACGATAACAGGTACCCAATTTATATGAAGCCTCTTGATTTTGAACAGCCCATTGCCGAATTAGAAGCAGAACTCGAAAACCTCAAAAATAAGGCTCAGACTCAGAATATTGATATGTCTGATGAGATTACCACAATGGAGGGTAAGCTTTCTGAAACGAGAGGTAAGATCTATGATAATCTGTCCCCGTGGCAGCGTGTTCAAATAGCGCGTCACACGAACCGCCCATTTATGCTCGATTATATTTCACATGTCTTTGATGACTTTTGTGAGCTCCATGGAGATCGCCACATTGGAGATGATCACGCCATGCCGGGTGGTTTTGCGACTCTAGGAGGTCAGCGTGTAGTGGTTGTTGGTCACCAAAAAGGCAGAGATACAAAGGAAAATTTGAAGCGTAATTTTGGTAGCGCTCACCCTGAAGGTTACCGTAAGTCACTTCGTTTAATGAAGCTTGCAGAAAAATTTCACCTGCCGGTGGTTTGCTTGATTGATACCCCGGGTGCCTTTCCTGGTATTGGTGCAGAAGAACGCAATATTGCCGAGGCTATTGGTTATAATTTGCGTGAAATGATGTTGTTGAAAACGCCGACGGTAGCTGTTGTGTTAGGTGAGGGTGGATCAGGGGGTGCGCTTGGAATTGGTGTGACTGACCGGGTGTTGATGATGGAAAACGCTTACTACTCGGTGATCAGTCCAGAAGGCTGTGCGGCGATTCTTTGGAAACACCGTAAACATGCGCCTGAAGCTGCTGAGGCAATGAAGATTGCAGCGCCTGATCTTGCTGAGCTAAAGCTCATTGATGAAGTGATTCCAGAGCCTAAACAGGGAGCACACCATGACCACCGTGAGGCAGCAGCAAATCTACGTGATGCTGTTTTAAAGCAGATTGAGTCCTTACAGGCACTGAGCCTAGATGACTTGCTTGATCAACGTTATCAGAAGTTTCGCCAGTATGGTGAGTGGCAAGGTGAGTAATTATCTATCTCGCCGCTTCAGCTTGTGCCAGTAACTCGTGTCAGGCTTAAGTAAGGGCTCTAGATCAGATTTAGCGAGGCCAAATTGCTCAATGATATACTCGAGCAGCACCAGCGAGGCGGTTGCATCGTAGAGGGCATCATGCCAGGTTTTCCCTGAAACCAGTTTGCTGACTTGCGGGGTTAAGTTCCAATGGTTGCAGATATCTCCAAGCGCGTGTGATTTGAGCTCAGGCCAGGCGGCACGTGAGAGCTGCAGGGTATCAGCCCATGGGCCAAAGCCGTGATTGGGAAAGGCGCGTAAGTAACGTTTTTCTGTGCCGTGGCCGTGAGCCACAACGACACGGTCCGATAAGGTGGCTTTGATGCTTGGCCATAACAGCATGAGTGCAGGAGCATCGGCAAGATCATCACGCGAGATACCGTGGACCTTTTGCGCAGACCAAGTGATGTTCTGGTCAGCTCGAATGAAGGAGGTGTAGTGATCTGCGTGGCCTGCTGCTAATGACCATGTGGCCATGCCAATCTGAACAGGGACATCAGTTTTGCCACGATCTGCGCCAGCTGACTCGAAGTCAATAGCGGCAAAGGTGTGTTCAGATACCATGAGAGTCATTTCAGATAAGCCGTGCTCTCCATGTTGCGGATTCAACCCGCAACACCAGCTTCTTTGAGTGCTGCGGCAGCCTTGAGCAGGATGGCCTCAGTAGTGTCCCAATCGATGCACTGGTCGGTGATGGATTGGCCGTAGGTTAGCTCATCAATGGGCTGTGGGAAACTTTGGTTGCCTGCGACGAGGTTGCTTTCCAACATCGCTCCTGTGACGTGCTTGTTTCCCGCTGTGCGCTGGCGAACTATTTCGTCAAAGACGGCCGGCATGCGCTCCTGTTTCTTGCCGCAGTTAGCGTGTGATGCGTCAATCATGACAGATGGATGGAGTCCGTTTTGTATAAGAAGGTCGGACGTTACGGCGATGTCATCGGCCCCGTAGTTTGGGCCATTATCTCCACCCCTCAGGATGATATGGCAGTCTGGATTACCAGAGGTGGTGACGGCAGAGGCGACACCTTGCTCGCTGACACCGAGGAAGGTTTGGCTCTGTGAGGCAGCTTTGATAGCATTTACCGCGGCAATCAAATCGCCAGTAGTGGTATTTTTGAATCCAAGAGGCATCGATAGGCCTGATGCCATTTGGCGGTGGGTCTGGCTTTCAGTCGTGCGGGCTCCAATAGCAGACCAGCTAATCAGGTCGGCTATATACTGGGGTGTGATAGGGTCGAGTAATTCTGTAGCGGTGGGGAGCCCAATATCGATGATCTCGCGCAGAAATAAGCGGGCTTGGCGAAGGCCTTCGGGGATGTTGTCCGATCCATCAAGCTTAGGATCCATGATCAGACCTTTCCAACCAACGGTGGTGCGCGGTTTCTCAAAGTAAACACGCATTACAATATAGATCTGGTGTTTGACCTGTTCAGTTAGTTTGGCAAGCTTGTGAGCGTATTCGATACCAGCCTTGGGGTCATGAATGGAACAAGGGCCGCAGATAACCAGTAGTCGCTGATCATCGCCATTGAGGATGTTGCGGATGTGTTGGCGGGATTCAGCAATGAATTCTGCCTGTTGCTGAGAGCGCTCAACTTCAGTAAGAAGCAGTGTAGGTGCAGGAAGGGGGATATTGCTGGAGATGTGGAGGTCAGTGACTTGAGCCATGGACTGAGACTTAAGAAACATAGAGGAACAATCAAGATTGAAGTATGTGTTCAGGCTGATAATTTGTGATTCATGCAAGATAAGGCAATTGATTTACTGCGTGAGCTGTCAAATGCTCATGGTGCTCCCGGTTTTGAACATGAAGTTCGGGCGATATTTGCGGATGAACTCGATGGCGTTGGAGAAATAAGTACTGATGGCCTGGGTTCTGTTTTTTGCGAGTCAGGCGAGGGGCCGCGGGTGTTGCTCACCGGACACATGGACGAGGTCGCCTTTAGGGTGCAAAACATTACGCCAGATGGCTTCATCAAGTTTGTTTGCTTAGGCGGCTGGTGGGCGCACACTTTATTGGCTCAGCGCGTGGTGGTGGGGACGCGTAGCGGGCAAAAAATAACAGGTGTAATTACATCCAAACCTCCTCACTTTCTGTCGGAGGCTGAGCGGTCGACCGTGCTTCCTATCGATGCCATGTTGATTGATGTAGGGGCATCTAGTCGCGCTGATGTTGAAGCACATTACGGTATTAAAATTGGGGATCCCATCGTGCCGCTTAGTGATTTCACTCAAATGCACGAGCCGCATCTATTAATGGCTAAGGCCTTTGATAACCGAGTCGGCATGGCAGCTACCATTCAGGCCGCTAAAATTCTAGCAGAAGAAGGTCACGCCAATACCTTGATTGCTTGTGGTACAGTGCAAGAAGAATTGGGGGTTCGTGGTGCGACAACTGCGGCGGTTAAAGCCAAGCCTGATGTGGCTATCGTGCTTGAAGGGACACCAGCGGACGATACGCCAGGAATGGCCATGTCATCATCACAGGGTGCTTTGGGGCAAGGGGTGCAAATTCGCCTTCAAGATCCAACGGCTTTGATGAATCCAAAGCTCGTAGATCTCGCGGTGTCGGTAGCCGAGAAACATAACATTCCCTATCAGCTTGCGGTGCGCACCAGTGGTGGTACTGACGCTCGAGCCTTCCAACTTTCTGGAACGGGTGTGCCTACTATTGTTCTTGGAGTTCCCGCGCGTTACATTCACTCCCATAATGCGATCATTGATGTGCGTGATTATCTTTCCATGTTGGAGCTCTCCGTCGCCTTGGTAGAGAGTCTAAATCAAAGTGAGGTTGATGCCTTGACTTGCTATTTGTAACGTAACTCTTGCCAGTGGAGGTTAATTGGTGTGATTTGAACATATGCTAGCAACTTACATTCATAATATGGATCCGGTCATTTTTGATGTGGCTGGCCCCATCAAGCTGCGCTGGTATGGCTTGGGCTACCTGCTTTCTTTTGTGCTCGGTTACTATTTGCTACGATGGCAGGCGCGCAAAAAGCTTTGGGTGTTGCCTGAAGAAAAAGTTGCTGATTTCATCGCTTATGCTGCCTTTTTTGGCGTCTTTCTTGGAGGTAGGCTTGGTTATATTTTGTTCTACCAGATCCCAGAAAATAATTTTCAAGGTTGGCGCGACTTGATCGCCGATCCGCTAATGGTATTGCGTGTATGGGATGGTGGCATGGCCAGTCATGGCGGGATTCTTGGTCTGATGATCTTTACTTGGGTCTATGCTCGACGAAATAAGGTTTCATGGA
>JAACFN010000046.1 GCA_009937455.1 Verrucomicrobiaceae bacterium
TGATTTGCAGGAATCCTCCTCCGGATTCCTGATATGATGGATTGCCGTGATGCACGGCACTGCGCTTTGCTTCGTTGTGCGTTGCCTTCGCCCGGCTCAGGCTGTGTTGATTTGCAGGAATCCTCCTCCGGATTCCTGATATGATGGATTGCCGTGATGCACGGCACTGCGCTTTGCTTCGTTGTGCGTTGCCTCAGCCTTGCTGAGGCTGTGCTGATGAGCAAGTTTCCTCCTCCGGAAACTTAGGATATTGGATTGCCGTGATGCACGGCACTGCGCTTTGCTTCGTTGTGCGCTCGAACTTCGTTCTCATCTCATCACGCGCTCAATAAAAAAGCCCTACGCAGGAGCGAAGGGCTTTTTTAGAAATTGGAGCGGGTGATGAGATTCGAACTCACGACATTCTCGTTGGCAACGAGATGCTCTACCACTGAGCTACACCCGCATAGAGTGTGTTGTTTTGCGCCGGATACGAGATCTTGACGCGCGATCTGTTTACACTCTGATTAGTTGCTGACAAGTGATTTTTCCTAAAAAATGCAAATTTTGCGACTTGGTGTTTGGAATTTTGGAAATCGAAATTAAAGAACCTGCATGGACATTCTTAGCGAGATCATGGAGCACAAGCGTGGTGAGGTGGAGGCGGTTTTGCCTCAGCTGGAAAAATACCGTGCTGCTGCGCTGGCAAGAAATGATTTTGGTGGCTTCAGGGCGGCGCTCGATCTTGGGCCTGACCGGCTCAGTATTATTGCGGAGGTGAAACATGCCTCACCTTCAGCCGGGGTGATCGATCCTGATTTTGATCCTCTGCGCCAGGCAAGGATGTATCTCGATGGTGGGGCAAGCTGTATGTCGGTGTTGACGGATGAAAAATACTTCAAGGGCTCTCTAGCGGATCTGACGAAGATTTCACCCATTGCTAATATCCCCTTGCTGAGAAAGGATTTTATTCGTCACGAGATTCAGATTTACGAGGCGATCATTGCTGGAGCGGATGCTATCCTGCTGATTGTGGCGGCACTTGATGATGAGACTTTGAAGCGTCTTTATAAGGTGGCGCGTGATTTCCAGCTGGATGTCTTGGTGGAGGTGCACGATATGCCCGAGATGGAGCGTGCGCTTGATCTAGGTGCTGACCTGATCGGGATTAATAACCGCAATCTTAAGACGTTCAAAACGGATCTGGCGACCACTGAGCAGTTGGCCGATGAGGCGGGGGAGGATGTGCTGTTAGTCAGTGAGTCTGGCATCAAAACGACGGCGGACTGCCTGCGGGTGCTGGAGGCGGGTGCCAATGCGATCCTTGTGGGTGAGACTCTGATGCGCGCTAACAATCCTGCTGAGACGATGCAGCAATGGCTCGACATTAGATTGCGCTGATTGATCGAGCTATTTGATTTTTAAGTAGAGAGCGGACATGGCGGGGAGTTCGCCAATGAGTAAGCCTTCGCTGGGTAGGGTTTTGGTTACGGCTTTCCATTTCTGCTGGCTGCCGAGGGTGTCTACAAAGGTGAGGGAATTTTTGTTTTGATGCTTGCGCGATAACCAGCTGAGCGCGTCATCGGGAATCTGAATGGAAACACCATGCAGTGACTCGGTGGGGTTGAGGTTGGCAACGACGAGGAAGGCCTGAGCGCTGCGCTCATCACGGCGCATGAAGCTGTAAAGCCAATGCCCGGATGGTTCTTCGCCATGGATGCGGCCGTAGTGGGCATTGCTTTGGTTGGCGTGGTTGAGGCCGTAAAAATCACCATGGGTAAAGGCGGGCTCTGCGCAGGTTTTGAGAAGTTTGGCGTAGAAGTGACGTAGGTCTTTTTGTTCTGCGCTAAGTGCGCTCTCATTGTAGCGGTGTTGGTTCACCCAGGGGACGAGGGAGGGTAGGCAGCCGTAGTCAAAAATACTGCTGCGGCCGTCGTCACCACTGAAGCCTTCAGCGCCGTTTGCGGCTTCGCCGGTTTCTTGGCCGGAGTAGAGCATGATCGGCCCTCGGCCGAGTCCATAGAGGATGGCGGAAACGGGTTTGCCGATGTCCATGCCGCTTGCAGCCCAGTTTCCTTTGGAGGCGAGGCGGACTTCGTCGTGATTTTCCGCGTAGCGTAGGGAGTGGTGAAAACGATCCGCAAAGCAGTTGGCGGCGCTATCAATGTCATTGGCCCAATGCTGTCCTTCTACGGTTGATTTGATGGTGGAGTAGGTGGGGTCATCGTAAACGGCATCAAAGCCACATTCGATCAGCTCATCAAGGACGTTGCCCTCGGTGAGTTTGGCGGGGTCATTATCGTAGGCCTCTGCCATAAAAAAGACCTGAGCATCACGCTTAGTGCAGCGCTCAATTTGCCAGCTCCAGTATGCCATGGGAATCATGTGGGCCATGTCTACTCGGAAGCCATCGACTCCCATGTCTTGCCAGTAGGATAAGATGGCGTCCATCTTGCGCCAGGTGTCGGGCGTGTCTTGCGGTGCTGTGCCCGGCTCGGGTAGTGGGTGAAGGTCGTCACGCGGGGGGCCTACGGTGAAGTCATGGCCGTAGTTGAGTTTGATGGTTTCATACCAATCATGGATTGAGGGAGTCCATGAGATGGCGTTGTTGCCAGTAACACGGCCAAACTCGCTTTCAGCTTCGTAGGGGACAGGGCCATGGCTGCTAGGAAGTTTGAGCGGGGCGCCTCCTCCCGGGTGGAGTTCGCCGAGATAATAGAAGTTGTTATTAGGGTCGAAGAATTTGCCAGTGTCGTCATTTCTGCCAAAGGAGAGTTCGGGGCGTATGTCGCTGGAGTAGGAGCGTGCTACGTGGTTAGGGACAAAGTCGATGATGGTTTTGAGGCCACGTTTTTTGATGCGCTTGAGAAGGGCTTTGAATTCATCGAGCCGCTTGGTGGGGTCGGTGGCGTAGTCCGGGCAAACGTCAAAGTAATCACGGATGGCGTAGGGCGATCCGGCTTTGCCTTTAAGAAGCAGTGGGCTGTCAGCGGGGCGCTCAGGGTAGGCGGTGGAGCTGGCTTGTTCGAGTATCCCGGTAAGCCATAGGTGGGTGATGCCGAGCTTGCGCAGCGATGTGAGGGCGGCGTCATTGATGTCGGCAAATTTACCGCAGCCGTTTTCAGCGAGGGTGCCATTGACTTTGGGGGTCTCATTGGTGTTGCCGAAATGGCGTACCATGAGTTGGTAAATATGCGGTCTGGTTGGATGATGCACGTTTAGATACTGGTTTGCATTGGCAGGATTGCAAGGCGGGGCTGATGCATTCTGGTGGTGATGAGTTTAGTTCATCTCAAGCCAGCTGTTGAGGATTTCAACGGCGGCGGCTTGGTCGATAATCTGCTTCTGGTGCTTGGCGTTTTTTCCTGCCTGATGAAGTTTTTCTGCTGCGGCTACAGTGGTCAGGGTTTCATCACAATAGTGCAGCGGAATTTCGGGTAGTCGTTGGTGAAGCTTATCACCAAAGGCGCGGACTTTTTTTGCGGCGTCTCCTTCGCTGCCGTCCATGCGGAGGGGTAATCCTAATACGAGCTGCTTGACCTGGCGCTGGCTGACAAGCTCTGCGATGCGCTCAATGGGGTAGCCGTCCTTGACCTGAATGGTTTCCACGGGATGAGCCATGATGCCGATAGGATCGGTGGCGGCAATGCCGATGCGGGCGTCACCGTGATCAATCGCCAAAATAGGGTGCTCGTCATTCATGTTAGAGTAATTCGTCAGGGAGCTGGCTGCCGAGGTTTTTGATATTATCGGCCTGGTGCCTGTTGGCAATGAGCAGGGCGTCATCGGTCTGCACGACGATAAGGTCATCGACTCCTAAGAGGGCGACTTTGCTGCCTGGGCGCGCATTAAAGACGATGTTATTTTCTGAGTCGATTTCGGCGAGCTCGGTGTTGGTTTGATTGTTGTCACCCTGGGTGTCGAGATACTTTGCCACTGAGAGCCATGAGCCAACATCGTCCCAGTCGAAGGTGGCTTCAATGTTAAGCACGCGGGAGGCACTTTCCATCAGGGCGTAGTCGATCGATATCGGTGTCAAGGTGGGGAACTTATCGGCGACGGTCTGGAGCACATTTGTCGATTGACCAATTTCTGTGATAAAGTCAGCCAGCTCTGGGGTGTGTTGGGTGAGCTCGTCGATGACGGTTTTGACCGACCAGATAAACATGCCGGCGTTCCAGGCGAAGTTGCCTTGTGCGAGGAATGTCTCGGCCAGTTCTGGGTCGGGTTTTTCTCGAAAGCGAGTTACCTCAGACGGTGCGTTGTCTAGGGCGGGGCCGTCGATGTTGGCGATTTCACCACGTTCGATATAACCAAAAGCTGGACAGGCCCAGGTGGGTTTGATGCCGACGGTGACCAGTGCTGCGTTATTCGCGGCGGCGCTCATGGCATCACGCATGACGGATTGATAGGCTGCGGTGTCATTGATGAGCTGATCGGAGGGTAGCACGATCATGGTGGCGTTCGGGTTACGCGCTGCGATGAGGCCAACTCCGAGTGCAACTGCTGGAGCGGTGTCACGCTTGGCGGGTTCTGCGAAGATGTTTTCCGCGGGTAGCTCAGAGGCAACTTCACGCACGGCTTGCTCCTGCAGGGCATTGGTAAGGATGAGGATGTTTTCCTTGGGGATGAGTCCTTCAAGCCGGCTGATGGTTTGGTTCAGTAGCGTGGCTTCACCAAAGAGGTTGAGCAGCTGTTTGGGTTTGGCATTTCTCGATAAGGGCCAAAAGCGAGTGCCACTGCCACCGGCAAGTATCAGTGCATACTGATTGGAGTTTGGGTGGGAGTTAAGCTCGGTGCTTGTGCTAGTCATGCTGCTCATGGATCAGAGAATGGGAGAGAATTTCTCGATGAAAAAGGAGAAACGATTAAATTAATCAACATTTAAAAGGATTTGCGCTTTTCTCAGAAAAATCAGAGGGTAGAATGAATTTATGGCACAAGAGCACTCTGACAAAAACTGGATTGAAACCAGCGCATCGTTTGCGCCCGCTATGTTGGGCGCTGCAGCAGGCGTATTCCTAGGCGACCTTATGCACCGTGATACTCGCAGGCCGGTGGCTTTGACCCTTGCCGCGCTCGGGGCAGCCGCTTTGGCACCAACGATCGTTGAGCTGGTTGCTGATAAGGTGAACGGCCCCGAAAGCAATCGAGGATCAAAACGCACATTGCGTAACATCCGTGATGCCGGCATCGCGACTGACGAATTTGCTGATCTCGAAGACGAAATCGGCGAGCAGATGTTTATCGGCTAGTTTCCTTTTTTGGTTTTGAAGTTCTGCTTCACCACTCGCTAGATCATTCATTAATGCGCGTCTTATTGACAGGCTCCACCGGTAGACTCGGTGGAGCTTTTTTGTCTCTCTGGGGTAAGGATCCTGAGATCAGCTTGGTCTCTCCAGGTAGGCAGGAATTGGATCTCTCCGAGCCTGAACATGTCAGATCTTTTTTGCGCGAGGCTGAGTTTGATTTACTTGTTAATCCGGCAGCGATTACCGGTTTGGAGGAGTGCTTGGATCATCCTGAGCTTGCCCAGCGGGTGAATGTTGATGCGCCGCGGGTGATGGCGGAGGTGTGTTTAGAAAAGTCAGCCAAGCTGGTTCATTTTAGTACGGACTATGTCTTTTCTGGCGAGCAGCCGGGGATGAAAACCGAAGAGGATGCCACGGGGGCGGTGAATGTCTACGGGGTGAGTAAATGCGCGGGTGAGTCTGCGGTTCTTGCGGCTAATGAGGATGCCTTGGTTGCACGCGTCTCATGGTTGTTTGGCCCAAGCTCTGAGCAGCGACCTTCTCATTTTGACCATGTGCTTCAACGAGCTGTTTTAGGTGAAAAACAACATTTGATTAGTGATAAGTTTTCCATGCCAACCTTGACGCATGATGTGGTTCAATGGGTTGGTTTGTTACTTGAGGCTAATGCTTCGGGTATTTATCACCTGTGTAACCGTGGCGAGCCAGAGAGTTGGTATAGCTATGCGGTGGAGGTGTGCCGTTTGGCTGGTGGTTTTGGTGATGATGTGGACCTGGATGATCTGGTGGCAACGGCTTTGGCAGATGCTGGTTTTTTTAGAGAGAGGCGACCGGTGCACACCACGATGCTGCCTGCTAGAATGATGGCTGAGGGGATCGCGACTCCGCGACACTGGCTAGATGCCGCCGAGGCCTACTTGAAAATGCGTTGACCGCGATGGCGGGCAAGGGCAGAGTGTTTACTATGAAAACTGTTCGATTCGTTCGATTCCTTGTGCCGTTGGTTTCAGCGCTCATCTGGTGTAGCCTGGTGAGTTGTAATAATGACTATCGGCCAAGCAGCGGAGGTCGTGGCTGGTCTGGCCCTCCCCGGGCGATCCCTGCCGACGAGCTCGATGCTTTCGGACCAGATTTTACTCCGGGCAACTATTTGCAAACCATCAACCCGAGCTCACCTTTTTTTATGAGCTTTCCACGCATCGAAGATCAGCCACACAAATTATTGCCTGATTTCACGGAGGTGAAGGTGGTCTCTCTTAAAGGTTCTTATGCCAAGGTGGAGGTGGTTCATAGCGGTGAAGTGGGCTACGTGCCATCTATCATGCTCGGGGAGAAGCGTTCACCTAACCGAGGTTCGCTTACTCCCACCACCAATGACAATGCTAATAATAAGGAGCTGACACCTGACATCAGTCCTGAGCTGATAGACCCCAGTAGACCTGCGGAATAAGGTAGGTTGAAACCCAAGCTGGCATGGCTTCCCAAGTATGAGTGATCAATTTTCTGAGTTTGGTAAACGCCTCTGCATGGGTAGTGGTATTGAGGAACTAATGGATGATCTGGGCAATGCCCTTGTCTCTGGCGGTCCGGATGTGCGCATGCTTGGCGGTGGTCAGCCAGCGCATATTCCCGAGGTGAATGCACTCTGGCGGCGTAGGCTCGAGGAGATTATGGCATCGCCAGGTGGTCTGGAAAAGATGCTCTCCAACTATGATCCGCCCCGAGGTAATCCGCTCTTTCTCGATTCTATTGCGGCTTTGTTTAGAGAAAGTTTTGGCTGGGATATCAGTGCTAAAAATATCGCTATCACGGCCGGTGGGCAAACGGCCTTCTTTTTTCTCTTCAATGCCCTTGCCGGTAAATTCAAGGATGGCTCACGTAAAAAGATTCTGCTGCCGCTTGTGCCCGAATATATTGGTTACGCTAATCAGTCTGTCAGTGATGATATCTTCTGTGCATGTAAACCGCTGATCCAAAAGATCGGAGATCACGATTTTAAGTATCGGGTCGATTTTGAAAACCTGCGGGTCGATGACGATATTGCGGCAATTTGCGTATCACGCCCGACAAACCCGACCGGCAATGTGCTGACTGATAATGAGATTTCTCAGCTCAGTGATCTGGCCGAGAAGCATGATATCCCACTCATTATCGATAACGCTTATGGGGCGCCATTTCCCAATATTATTTTCACTGAGGCGACGCCGGTCTGGAATGAACACACGATACTGACGCTGAGCTTGTCAAAAATAGGATTGCCGGGAACGCGCACGGGCATCGTGATTGCCAGTGAGGAGATCGCTTCGGCGGTATCTTCAATGAGTGCCATTGTGGGTCTGGCCAACGGTAATATTGGACAGGCGATCATGGAGCCGCTGATCCGCAGTGGTGAGATCCTTAAGCTGAGTAGTGAGGTGGTGCGCCCTTATTATGTGGAAAAATCCCGCCAGGCGCGTGCATGGGTGGCTGAGGAGTTTGATGCCAAGCTGCCGTATCGCGTTCATCTCAGTGAGGGAGCTTTGTTCCTGTGGCTCTGGTTTGAGGGCATGCCCATTACCTCAGAGGAGCTCTACGAACGGCTCAAGAAGCGCGGGGTGCTCATTGTTTCCGGGCATTATTTCTTCTTTGGGGACGATGATGTTGATGCGTGGCCGCACCGGCACGAGTGTATTCGTATGACATTCACCATGGATGAGCGCACCGTTCATGAGGGAATTAAGATCATTGCGCAAGAGGTAGCGGCGGCTTACGCCGAGGTTTAAGCTACTTAAGCTGATAATTCGTGATTGCAATTTCCTCGAAATGAAGGAGTGTGCGCGTCCTTTCCGGCCCGTTTTTTAGATGGCAGGGAATAAACACCTGACAGCCATGACTGAAAAGATTCGAAATATTGCGATTATTGCCCACGTTGACCACGGCAAGACGACCCTCGTCGACGAGCTGCTTAAGGCGGGAGGCGCCTATGGTGAACACCAGCAGGCCGGCGAGCGCGCCATGGACTCGATGGATCTTGAACGGGAAAAAGGCATTACCATCAAGGCGAAGAACACCTCGGTGAAGTGGGGTGAATACACCATCAACATCGTTGATACTCCTGGTCACGCCGACTTCGGCGGCGAGGTGGAGCGAGTCATGAAGATGGTGGATGGCGTTTTACTTCTTGTGGATGCCCATGATGGACCACAGGCACAAACACGTTTCGTTCTGCGCAAGGCACTGCAGCAGGGGCTGACGCCGATCGTGGTCGTTAACAAAATCGACCGTGAACACAGCGACCCTCTGGGCGTGCACGACCGCGTGTTGGAGCTCTTCCTTGAGCTTGAGGCGAACGAAGAGCAATTTGAGGCACCCTTTGTTTATGGATCCGCCAAGAATGGATTTTTTGTCAAATCACTGGATGACGATCAGAAGGATGTCATCCCCCTACTGGAGACAATCGTTGAACACGTCGCCGCTCCTGACTCTGATCCTGATGCGCCATTTAAAATGCTGGCATCCAATATTTCTTGGGATGATTACGTCGGCCGGGTGGCACTGGGCAAAGTGCAGAGTGGCTCGGTGAAAAAGGGCGACAGTATTTTCCGTCTCACGAAGGAAGGCAAGGCGGAGCGCGGCAAGGTGACCAAGGTCTTTGAATATAGCAGTCTTTCCAACCAAGAATCCGCTGAAGGTTTCGCAGGCAATATCGTTGGTGTCGCTGGTTTTGAGGATATTGACATCGGGGAAACTCTCTCCGCTGACTCCGAGGCAGAAGCATTGCCTTTTGTTTCCATCGATCCTCCTACCGTGCAGATGCAGTTTTCCATCAATGATGGCCCATACGGTGGTCGTGAAGGCAAGCATGTTACTTCACGTGCGATCCATGACCGCTTACACCGCGAGGTAAAGACCAACGTGTCTATCGAGGTATCTGATACCGACCAGGCAGGTGTCTTTGAAGTCGCTGCCCGCGGAGCGATGCAGATCTCAGTGCTGGTTGAAACGATGCGCCGTGAAGGTTATGAGATGCTCGTTTCCCGCCCGATGGTCATTACCAAGAAGGGTGAAAACGGCGGCGTTGAGGAGCCTTTTGAAACTCTCTTTGTCGAGGTGCCAGAAGAATACACTGGGGGAGTGATGAAAACCTTGGCAAACCGCCGTGCCCGTATCGAAGACATGGGCAGTAATGCGCATGGCGCTACGATCGAGGCGACAATTTCTACCCGTGGATTGATTGGTTTTGAGTTTGAGCTTTTGAACCTCACCAGTGGTCATGGTGTCATGTCTCACTTGTTTAAGGAATACGCACCACACTGTGGTGAGATCACCACTCGTAATACTGGCACGCTGGTTAGTATGAGCACAGGAACTGCGATGGCTTACTCGCTGCTGCCTCTAGAGGAGCGTGGCAAACTCTTTGTCGCTCCTGGTGATGAAGTTTACGAGGGTCAGATCATTGGAGAAAACCCAAGAAAAGACGA
>JAACFN010000047.1 GCA_009937455.1 Verrucomicrobiaceae bacterium
TGGCTTCACCCTCAGGTGTCAAGGCCACCTCTCGGCGCCCACGGTGCAGTGTGTAGTCGCTCTCTCCACGGAGGAATTCAGCAATACGCCACGCTCCCAAGCAGGCTGCCTGTAATTCGGCCGATTCAATCTTCTGGCTAATGATCAGTGGAGTTACCGCCTCGTCAATGAGGCCATTATCCGCCTCATCAATCAGGGCCCGGAAGAGGCCGCGTTGGGTGAGGTGTATGCCACTTCCCGGTGCGTTGACAAATTTCCGCATATGCTGCCGCTGCCCTGAACGATCCCATTCACCGAGTTGCAGGCGGTCACGCAAATAGTCAGCGGCTACTTCTTTTGCCGTCGTGTAGGTGATATCAGCGCGGTATCCTTCCCGCCTTTGTCCAGGCTGCGTTTCTCCAACCACGGAAGCAACGGAAATACCTAGGCGCTGGTACAATGGTCCCATCGTTTTGGCGTCACGGGTGGCAAGATAGTCGTTGGCGGTAATGACATGCACGGGCTCTCCTTTCCAGGATTCAAAGGCAGCAGCGAGGGCGATAGAGAGTGTCTTGCCTTCTCCTGTGTCAATTTCAGCAAGGTAGCCGTTGATCAGGGCTAGTGCGGAGAGCATCTGTACTGGGTAGGGTGTCAGCCCCAGTTCGCGCCGTGCGACCTCAGAAAGTAGCGCAATGGATTGGGCATTGGGAACAACAACGCTGGTGATATCATGGCGCATCTTCTCGATGCGCTGATTAATCTCTCCATCACTGAGTTCTTCCAAATCCTCACGTGCGGTGACGGCATCATCCACAATGGACAACCATGGCTGCAAGATGCTTTTCCGGCGCTTCCATTTCCCCAGGGTGCGCTTGGCCCAGAGGTCTAGGCTTTTTAGCTCGGGGGCTGCTTTTTGTTGAAAAAAAGAATTTTCAAACCTGCTTGGCGCGTGAATCTGCATATCAGGCCCCTAAAGTTGGTATTCTTTCTGGAAAAACTGCCGCAGTGCATGTGTCCACTGCTTGAGTAGCGGTGTTTTTGTCAGCGGAAAGCGGGCGATACCACGCTGGCCGTGCTGCGGAATGGCATCCTCACTGGCTTCAATTTCCCCACGCACTTGGAAATAAGGCTCGGTAGCACTGCTTCCGCCTTGTTGATCCATGGCAACCCCTGCTGACCCTCCACCAGTGACTCCCAGTGCAGGACTCGGCAAATTCTGCTGGCTTGCAGGAATTGCATCAATCTCACTGAGCGTGAGGGTTTCTCCATCCTGGCCGTGGATTTTCAGTTCAGAATCTGCGAGCGATAATCTTCCTGCATCACGCTGATGCACCACTGCGGTGAAAACATAACCTGTCTCAGCACGGACAATGCCCAGAGTCTGGCCACGGGGCAGTACTACTCCCATGACTTCGTGCAAATCATTAGCGACCCATCGCCCAGCTACCGGGGCTCTCACCTCAAGGTTCTCCAATTGTTCTGTGAGCGAGGCCTCCCGTGAATCAAGTGCCTGCAGCTGTGATTTTAATCCAGCGAGTGCTGTGCCCTCTTCACTGCGGTCTTGGCGGATCAAAAGCTCTACGCGCTCACGCTGAATACGGACGATCTCCGCTTCTTGCTCGAGTTCATAGTTGATGAGCTTTACCAGAACTTGACCGACCTCGACTACCGAACCAGACGGGGTTACCAGCTCGACAATCTTGCCGGGGCTTCTGGTGTAGACATTTTGAAATTCCTCTGATTTTACGATCCCTTCAGAGCGGAAATGGTAAGGCATGGGAACAAGCGCAAGAAACGCAAAGATAAGTCCTAAAACAGAGGCCACCATTCCAATTGCTTGCATACGTCGATTCATAAGTTTAGGGCTGAAGAAAAGATACTTTAAGCCTTTTAAAGGCGGAATAAGCACCCACATAACTCCAAAAATTAATGCCAAAATAACGCCGACAGCCAAAAACTGCTGCGAGACAAAAATCAGGATGCTTATTAATAACAGAAAACGATAAATCCAGCTAGCTATAAAATAGGTGACAAAACCGACCTGTTCACGGCGAATGGTCGTTGGAATCGGACCAGGGTCGATCTTGAAGATTTTCTTATTTACCAGCCAGGTCATCAGCGTTTTTGAGCGACCCTGTAAGTTGGGAGTCTCCATTAAATCGCATAATATGTGATAACCATCAAAACGAAGTAGCGGGTTGAGATTGAATAACAAGGCCCCCACGGAAGCGGCAAAAGCGACATTGTAGGCGATGCGAGTGGTAATGCCATCCGCCCCTTCTGCCCAGATTTTCAATGCGATGGCAGCGATGAATAACTCTACCGCCATGCCGGCAATACCAACAATGACGCGCTGATACTTACGGGCAAATGCGTAACAAGACGAGGCGTCCATGTAGGGGATTGGATTGAACACCAGTAGCATAACGCCCATTTCCGGAACTTCCCGCCCATAACGGCGGCATGCGTAGGAGTGGCCAAACTCATGCAGTATCTTGGTGATGGCCAAACTAAGGTAGAGATAAGGGAGATTGGGCAGTGACAAGATCGATCCTGATTGATCAGCAAAGTCTGACCAATTCTCGATCAATGCCTGAAACCCCCATAGAAATACGACAAGCCAGAGGAGTGCCCCAAAGGGAGTGAAAAGCCAGGCAAACAAGGGTAGCGTGCGCCGGAGCAGTGGGTCGGGATTGAACAGCGGGATCTTCAGGAACATGAAACTCGAAAGGCGCTGTTTACGCTTCTGAGCTTCCTCTGTTTTTTGTGCATGCTCCAAGGCGTCAATGTCAGCCACCTGATCACTGCGCAACAAGCCTGACTGGTAGAGCTGGGAAAGCAGCTGAACTACCTCACCCTGACCTGGGGCATTGTGGGGATCAACATCAAGCGCACGCTGCCACGCATCTTCTACGGTTTCAGCATCCTCGAGATAACAGATGAAACGATACGCCGCAGGGCGAACTCGGAAAAACCGGTGACCCAACTTATCACAGACAACATACCATGGCTCGCCACGAAACATCTGACGTATCATCTCCACACCTGGCAACAGGCGCACATGGCTACGGCTTATCCGATACCAGGACTCATCGAAAACCGTCCTCTGTTTCATCATCAAGTGAGTTGGAACTCAGCAGCAAGCTTAGAACACAAGCGCTATATCCAAAGTTTCATACGCAGGAAATTCAAGCTGCGATGGAGGTAAATCCAGGCGATGGAGCGTTTATTGATCTCAATCTTACATACGCCACTCATTCCGGGCCGCCACCATGCTTCTGGAGTATCCACTACCGATACTCTAACGCGGAAATCCGTGCCGGTATCCTTGACGACCGCGACTGGCTCATAGGTATCGAGCAGCACGCTGAAGCGTTCATCGGGACGTGAGGTGAATGCAATACGCCCTTCCATCCCCTGCTCAAGGAAATGAATATCCCTCTCATCGACCTGTAGCTCACCATAGAGGTCTGTGATCTGGACAATACGTAATAGCACCTCACCTACTTGAGTGGGTGAAGAGAGCCGCTCCTTCAAATCACCTTCGACAATGATGCCGTCAAAGGGTGCACGGATTTCGGTGCGGGCAAGCTGGTAGCTCACCACTTTCAATTTGGCATTTGCTTGTTCAACGGCTAGCTGTGCGAGCTTCATCTGTGACAAATCCCCTTCTGCCTCATATTTGCGGGCTTCCGACGAGCTGCGGTCAAGTTCAGATTGTAACTCCGTCTTGCGCATGACCAATTCACGCCGGTCCAAGGTCGCCAGCAGCTGACCGGCTTTAACCACATCTCCTACGTCGACTTTCACGGTATCAATGAAACCCGAAAAGGGTGCGGTCAAATCAGCGGACGCTTCGGTACGCAAAATGTAGGATGCCTTTACTTTGTGAGTAATGGGAATAACGCAGCAGAGCAAGAACCCCAATAAAATGACCAGCCCAGCAAGCTTCCAGCCCGTATGGCGATAGCCCAGCAGCAATGCAAAACGCCTGCGAACAGATCGCCATGCCCTCGCGCCCAGCCAGCCTGATTTATCATGCAGGGTCACTAGCTGCGGACTGACGAGATCGAGAACCACACGTAATGCATCCATTCTTTCCTGGTTCATCCCTTCAGACTCGGCCGAATACTCCACGGTAACAGCACCATGGACCTCGCCATCTTTGCGCAATGGCAGTGATACCATTTTACAGTTTCCATGTGACTGGGAAAAAGCACGGTGCTGTTGATTGATTTCTGCACCGGCAACGGGCGGGATGCCTACTTCACAATCCTGCTCTGCGGCCTCATCCATGGCACGGGCCAAGGCTGCTGCGGTCTCGGTGTCATTGCGGACCCGTCCACCATGATTGGTCGCGATAAGCTCCATGAGTCCCTTTTTACGCCACCCGAGTGTCACACGCATGGCATTGAGCTGTGAATCCAGCTCGTTACAGAGCCTAATGGCGGCCTCACCAAAATGCACTGACTCACCAATCATAAGGCCCAGGTCAACCACCTGTGAAATTTCGTTCAGCGAGTTCTCCGAGCTTTCGGCTTTGCGCTGTGCAGAGAATGCTGCAGCCGCCACTTCGACAAAGTGACCAAGGTGGGCCTGCTCAGTCTCACTCAAAGCCGATGTCCTGGATGCCACTAGCGTAAGCCCGGGCCCTCCAGCGGCTGTTATTTTTATGGGCTGAATCAACCAATGCTCACCCTCGAGCTCAATGAGCTCTGCTTGATGGGGGTTGTCCATGATCGCCTTGCGGATAGCAAGTGGAGACGATTTTAAATTGCTGCCTGCGCTAGCACCGTGGAGTTTTATTGATTTGGCCTCTACTTGCAGCACGACACACTGGCTGAGATGCCAGTCATCAGCTGCGGATTGTGCGAGCTTGTTCCAGAAATCTGAAGGATCGTTATCCTTATTGAGAATATCCTCTAGATTCATTTGGCGCTCCCCATATTAGGTAGTTTCACTTTCACACGCAGACCTGGTTTGATCTTGCTCTCGCGGTTATCAAACTCAAACCTCACTCGATACAAACCACTACGGGAGTCGACCTGCGGGTCAATAAATACTAATTTGGCCGTCTGCCCGCCCGCATCGGGGAGCTCCGGAAACAGCACATCCGCCTCCATGCCCAGCGAGAGAGAGGAGAGGTATTTTGTCGGCAGATAGAACACCAACTTCATTTTCGATGCGTCAATGATTTCAAACATCGGCTCGACGCGTCCGATTGCCTCACCAGGGTCTTTGAGCCGGTGGACAACTATTCCAGCAACCGGAGATTTGATAATTCTCTGATCGACTGAGTATCGCGCCATCTCCTGTTCGACTTTTAACCTTTGTAGCTCCACTTGTTTTTCCAGCAGGAAAGATCTTTTCTTCATCTGCTTTTCAAACAGCTCCAATGCCGTTTTTTCATCTTCCGTGGCCTTGACAATCATGTAGCCTAGCCGCTTGACCTCCAGCTTTTCTCTGGTGGCAAAGAGTGTTGCCAAGACCTGACCCTGCTCAACCACATCGCCTTCCTTGACGGCAACGCTGTCTACAATTTCCTCCACAGCTGAGCTAATGGTAATCCTCTCTTCCGGCTGGCTAGAGCCTTCCACCCAGACACCCGCATGGGACATGGGCACCCAACAGGCGAGCATTGGTATGGCAATTAAAAATCGATTCATGGTATAATTTAAGCGTTGGTTACTAACTCAATCTGAAAAAAGTCATGCTCTTCAGTTATTCTCTTGATTGGCGAGCATGAGTGCGACTTCCACATCTTTGTCAGAAATACCTAAACGATTAAATATCTGCCCTGAAGCCAACCAAACATTAATTACCGATTTACTGAGTGCGGCTTCGGTCAGCACCACGTTTTCATCTGTATTTGCCAAGATCTCCTGCTGTTCGATAACACGGTTAAAGTCTCCCTCACCCTGTTTAAATAAATCCTGTTCTTGCTGGACCCTTTTTCTAGCCAATTGATTTGCCTTCTTGGATGCGGCGATCCGCTTTCTGGCTGCATCCACTCGGCTCCAAGCCGTATCGACCTCTAATGAAATCTTCCGCTTGGTTTTTGAGAGGTCTATCTCTGCCTGGCGCAGCTGCGCCATTGCCTCGTCAATGGCAGCGGTATTATTCTCACGGCCAAGTGGCATCTTGAAGTTAAATCCTATCGACCATTCTGTGCCTTGCGCATCAGCGGCTTCTCGATAAGCCCCATTACCGTCGTCAGACAATCCATAAACTCCCGCTGTTCCCGTGAGATTCAACTCAGGCTTGGTGGAGTCTCTTGCACGCAATACGATAATTTTGCCAATTTCAACACGACCTTCATAATAGGCCACGTCCAACCTCTGGTCCTGACCGTAGCTAATAAGTTCACGTTTGTCTTTCAACGAAGAATCAGAGAAAAATCCATTACTTGGCTTGAATCGGGTTTTGCTATCAAGATCAGGACCTCTATCAATCAGCGCAAACAGGGCATTGATGCGTGCAACTTTATCGACCGCTGCATTGATGTATTGATCTTGTCTTTGGTAGAGAACTAGCTCAGCCGCTACGACATCAGCCTCAAGCCCTTCTTTACTCTCAAGCAGTTCACGGTTTTGTTCCAGCATCTGCTCAGCCAGTGCAACATTTCTGCCGCGCACAGAAAGCAAGCGATCTGCCGCCACCACATCAATATAGCTACTCGCAACCTCAGCCACAATATTCATGGCCTGCAACCGAGTTAACAACTCTTGAGAGCTTACTTCATGCCGCGCTATGTCAACGCCCGCCAGATTGGCACTACGGCCAAATCCACGAAGCAGGGGCTGAGTCAATGTCAGCCCTGTAAAGGTCTCGTATTCTGGTGAATAAAGTGAGCTAGCGGAGGTCCGGTTCAAGGTGTTTTCCAAACGAGAATAACGGGAGCCAAGCTCAACTACGGTTCCGGTAGTATACTTCTTCGTCAAGCCGATGCGGCTCGTCAGGTTTTCATCAACAAAAATGCGCTCTTCATCTCCAGGCAAACTGACACCACCAACAGCGATAAATTCTCTGGTATTTTGTGGTTTAGATCTATCCTCATAGCGGGCCAGTGCCTCTACACCCCATTCAAAATCGAGCAATTCACCCCGCACTTGTGCACGCCTGATCTCAACTCCCTCTCTTTGACTTTTCAGGTCAGGGTTTTGCCGCAAGGCGTTGCGCAGCGTAGTACTGAGGCTTATAAGTTCGGTTGTTTCGGCCTTGGCCGATGTAACTGGATAGATGTGCAGGGCAATAATCGAGACGGCGAGTAGGCTTTTCATGTTATTCAGGGTGGAATGATTAAGTAGAATTCAGTAAGGGTTAGCTGTTATAAATTGGACAATTTCGTCTTAGTAACAATGAACACTAAACTATTAGTGATCTTACTAACTTAACTTAAGTATTATTACAACCAAAATGTTTTTCGCTAACAAACACCTCCGCAGTGCCTTGCGAATCCTAACAAGCAGAAAAAACCAGCATAAACTAGATATTGCAAAGTTTACTTAACCAGCTGCTGGCCTGATGCAAATGCGACTTGATCACAAAGTCGATAGCATATAGCCCCAATCCGCTGATTCAAGCCCCCCTTTTACCATTGCATCCCACGCCCAATGCGTATTGATTAGCCGCGAAGATGAATGCTTCATCGATTCATTCCACGCATTATTTATTCAAATGATTCCTAACGTCCTCGCCGAACGCTACGCCTCTCCCGCTATTTCTGAAATCTGGTCCGCCGAAGGCCGCATCGTCCTTGAGCGCGAGTTCTGGATTGCCGTCATGAAAGCCCAGAAAGAGCTTGGTTTAGACATCCCTCAAGAGGCAATCGATTCATACGAGTCAGTCAAAGACCAAGTGAACCTTGCATCGATCATGGAGCGTGAGCGTATCACCCGCCACGATGTCAAGGCACGTATCGAGGAGTTCTGTGATCTCGCAGGGCATCAGCACATTCACAAAGGCATGACCTCGCGTGACCTCACCGAGAATGTTGAACAACTTCAGGTATATCGCTCACTTCTCATTATCAGAGAAAAGGCAGTCACGGCATTGGCAAAAATGAAGAATGGCTCCGTACAGTGGCGCGACCTCGTTATTACCGCTCGCACTCACAATGTAGCAGCTCAGCCTACTACCTTCGGCAAACGTATTGCCATGAATGGTGAGGAATTACTGGGAGCCCTGGACATGCTCAACCACCTGATTGAAACCTACCCCGTGCGTGGGCTCAAAGGAGCTGTTGGCACCCAAATGGATCAACTCTCTTTATTCGACGGAGATGCCGAAAAAGCATCACAACTTGAGCAAAAAGTCTGCAGTCACCTCGGTATCCCAGAAGTATTTACCAATGTCGGCCAAGTTTACCCACGCTCACTTGATATGCGCACCGTATCCGCTCTGGCAGACATTGCCTCTGGCCCATCTTCACTGTGTCGCACTCTAAGACTCATGGCCGGTCACGAAACCGCCAGTGAAGGTTTTGCCAAAGGTCAAACTGGGTCAAGTGCGATGCCCCATAAAATGAACTCTCGCTCATGCGAGCGCGTCAACGGCTTCCACGTCATCCTCAAAGGTCATGTAACCATGGCGGGCGGTCTTGCTGGCGATCAATGGAATGAAGGTGATGTCTCTTGTTCCGTAGTTCGCCGCTTGATGTTACCTGATGCATTTTACGCCATCGACGGCCTATTCGAAACCTTCCTCACTGTCCTTGGACAAATGGACGCCTACCCTGCAGTCATCGAAGCTGAAAATAACCACTACCTGCCCTTCCTGATGACAACCACCATCATGATGGAGGCTGTCAAGGCCGGTGTGGGGCGCGAGGCTGCCCACTCTGCGATCAAGGAGCACGCAGTAGCTACTGTTAACGACCTACGAGCAGGAAAGATTAAAGAGAACAACCTCCCAGAACGACTCGCTTCCGACGATCGCATTCCTCTCAGCCTAGAGCAGTTGTCTGAAATCATTGCATCTGGAGGTGAAAATGCAGGAACTGCCCGCAGCCAGGTTGACCAATTTGCTAATGCCGTGAGCCAATGGGAAAAGAAGTTCCCTGATGCCGCCAATTATGTGCCTGGATCAATTTTGTAATGCTCCTAGAGCATCAAAAACACCAAAAAGAGGGGTTTTAATCAACTCACAATAAGTCACTTACTGTTTTTTGTGATTTTTTTCCTATTTTCTTTGAACAAGTAGCGACTTGGGGAGTCTATGTATTATGAGAACAGCGTGTATATCGCGAGGTTCTTATTCATGTAAGGGTGAATTGCAGATATCAGCTTGATCATGTATCAGCGTGTTGAAGTTGTAATCTCAGAAAAGCCGTAGAAAGGGTCCCCCCCATTCTGCGGCTTTTTTTGTGGCTTTTTTTCCACATTTTCAGGCCTCATTTTCGAGGCCTATCTGAACGCACTCCTGAACACACCCCTGAACGCACCCCAAAACTGCTATTTCAAGCTCATCAGGTAGCCCATAAGGTCCCTGAGCTCATTCTCATTGAGCCGATTGATCAAGGCTGGAGGCATCGGTGAGATCGGCGAGGCCTTGATGTCCTGCACATCAGCTTCTGCAACGTCCACCGTCTGGCTGAAGTCGAA
>JAACFN010000228.1 GCA_009937455.1 Verrucomicrobiaceae bacterium
CGCCAACTCGCCAAAGCTAAATAGGCGAGAAAGGCTACGCAGGCGAGGTACTGGCTTGAGGTGGACGACCACCGCATTTGCGGCACTTTGCTCATCGCTATCATGGACAGCAAAGTATAGCACACGTGTGCCTTTTGTTCCTTTGGTGAGATCATACTCCTTATCTCGGGTCACCCCGCCGACTTTAAATCGCTTCGCGTAGACCGCCCCCTGGCGGCCATCTCGGTAAATCATCGAATAAACTTTTTCCTCATCCTTACGCAGTACGGCAATGTGCTGAATGCGTTTACCGACAAATGCCTTATCACTGACTTTCGTGACACGCATCTTACCTTCCCCGTCGAGCGTTATAACGTCATCAATACGAGAACACTTCTCAACCGGATCATCTTTCTTCAAACCCCAGCCAGCAAAACCGTCTTTCCGATTCACGTAGAGTGTTTCAGTGGCAGCCACAACCTGCATCCGGTCAACGACACTAAATTGAGCAATTTTTGTCCGGCGTTCGCGGCCTTTGCCATACTTTTTAATCAGGTTTTTATAATACGCAACCGCATAGCGGGTAAGGTTAGCGAGGTTTTTCTCCACCGCTACGATCTCCTCCTCTAGCTTATTGATAATCTCATCCGCCTTGAAGCCATCGTACTTTGAGATCCTCTTGATTTTTATTTCCGTTAGGCGCGTGATGTCTTCCTCCGTCACCTTGCGCTTAAGTAGCTTCTTGAAGGGCTTTAAGCCCTGATCAATCGCCTCAATAACCGCTTCCCAGGTTTCACATTCTTCAATGTCGCGGTAGATTCGGTTCTCAATGAAGATTTTCTCCAGGGAGGAGAAGTGCCACTTTTCCTGCAGCTCCCCAAGTCGGATCTCGAGCTCTAATTTGAGCAGATCCTTGGTTTGCGCAGCACTGTGCTTGAGGATTTCACTCACCCCCATAAAACGAGGTTTGCCTTTATAAATGACACAGGCATTTGGTGAAATAGAGACTTCGCAATCTGTGAAGGCATAGAGCGAATCTCTCGTCATTTCTGGATCTGCGCCAGCAGGAAGGTGGATGAGGATTTCCGCCTCAGCCGCAGTATTATCAATTACCTTGGAAATTTTTATTTTCCCTTTTTCGTTAGCCGCAACAATGTTGTCCATCAGGCTCCCCGTCGTGACCCCGTAAGGAACTTCGGTAATGCGCAGGATGCGTTTTTTTTCAATTTCAACCTTTGCGCGGACACGTAACTTGCCGCCTCGCAGGCCATCATTATAGTTGCTCGCATCCATGATGCCACCGGTGGCAAAATCAGGAAGCAGTTCAAAAGGTTTTTTGCGCAGCGCTTCAATACTCGCCTCGAGCAACTCGATGAAGTTATGCGGCAGCATTTTACAGGCAAGGCCCACCGCAATGCCTTCAACCCCCTGGGCCAAAAGGAGTGGAAATTTCAGGGGTAAGGTGACAGGCTCTTTGTTACGACCGTCATAACTGCTCGTCCACTCGGTGGTTTTTGGATTGAATGCCACCTCAAGGGCAAAGGGCGTTAACCGGGCCTCAATATATCGTGGCGCAGCGGCTTTATCGCCTGTCAGCACGTTGCCCCAGTTACCTTGGGTATCAATGAGAAGCTCTTTTTGGCCAAGCTGCACCATCGCGTCCCCAATGGATGTATCCCCGTGAGGGTGGTACTTCATCGTATTGCCAACCACATTAGCCACCTTATTATAGCGGCCATCTTCAAGCTCACGCATGGAATGCAGAATACGGCGCTGCACTGGTTTGAGTCCGTCTGAAAGGTGCGGCACTGCACGCTCCATGATTACGTAACTGGCGTAATCAAGAAAGTAGTCAGCATACATACCACCAAGATTCTGGTGCTCATGTATGGCGTCATCGGTGTCATCACCGCCTGTAAAATCTAGTTCATCCATGGGGAGGAGTGTCGTCGAAAAGGGAATTAAGAACGAAGTGGTCTTTATTTAAGCAATCCTAAATACCGATGCAAGCTCGTAAATCAGCATGCATGCGAAATTCAATGGCTATTGACCAATAGCCGTCAAACAGCTACCCCAACTTCATGCGTATTCTTACTGGCATTCAGCCAAGCGGCAAACTTCACATTGGCAACTACTTTGGCGCCATGCTGCCAGCCGTCCAACTGCAAGACAAGGGCGAGGCGTTTTACTTCATCGCAGACTATCATGCGATGACCAGCATGAGTGATGCAGACACGCTGCGCAGCAACATCCAGGACCTTGCTATCGACTTGCTTGCTTGCGGGCTCGACCCAGCTAAGGCAACCATTTTCCGCCAGTCCGATGTGCCAGAAGTCAATGAGCTGGCGTGGATTCTCTCTACGGTTTGCCCTATGGGACTAAAGGGCTAAGTCCTAACCACGCCCTCTTCGCCTACCCCACTCTGATGGCCGCCGATATCCTGCTTTACGACGCCGAGTTGGTTCCCGTTGGTAAAGATCAAAAACAGCACCTTGAGATGACCCGTGATCTGGCCGGTAAGATCAACGATCGTTTTGGTGAAGGCACACTCACCATCCCAGAAGCTCAAATCGCAGATCATACCGCCGTCGTGCCTGGACTCGATGGACAAAAAATGTCCAAAAGTTACAACAATACCATTCCACTGGCTGGAGGTAAAAAAGCCATCCGCAAATCGATCATGCGCATCGTCACGGACTCCACCCCCGTCGAGGATCCCAAAGCTACCGATGGCTCCACTGTCATTGCTCTCTACAAACTCTTTGCCGATGATCAAGCGCTGCAGCAAATGATCGCTGACCACCAAGCCGGTGGCTTTGGTTACGGCGACTTTAAGCAGCGTGTCTTTGATGCCTACTGGGAGTACTTCAGCCAGGTGAGAGAAAAGCGCGAGTCGCTCGAAAACAACCTCGATTACGTCAATGAGGTCATCGCCCAAGGTGCCCAAAAAGCGCGCGTAGAGTCCACCAAGGTGCTTGACCGCGTTCGCAAGGCTGTTGGTTTACGTTGAGCGTTGAGCGTTAAGCGTTAAGCACGCCTGACGCCTTCCAGCTTCGTGCATAGCTTTTGCTCATCGAGTAATCGGCCGTCGCGGTTAAACTCTACTCCTTCTTTTTGGAGCAGGCATCGCTTTTGCTCGAGTTTCACCCCTTGCGTTTCCCCGACATAACCACCGATAGTCAAATCTGCTCGAATCACTCGGTGACATGGCACCTGAGGCGCAGTCGGATTTCTTTTCAGTGCCTGGCCTACTGCCTGGGCCGAACCACAGCCTAGAGCCTTGGCCAGCATGGCATAAGTCACGACCTCGCCAA
>JAACFN010000229.1 GCA_009937455.1 Verrucomicrobiaceae bacterium
GTCGCGTGCAGATCTCGCACATGCACTGCCTGATCAGGGGTCGTAATGTTGAATGACATCTCATCGGTCTCACCGTAGGTCATGCCACCTTTGACACCACCGCCGGCCATCCAGATGGAGAAGCACTTCGGGTGGTGATCACGTCCGTAGTTATTCTCTGTCAGAGGGCCCTGGCAATAGACCGTGCGGCCAAACTCACCACCCCATACCACCAAGGTATCTTCTAGCATGCCTCGCTGTTTCAGATCCTGAATCAACGCGTAGGCGCCTTGGTCGATATCCTTACACTGCTCAGGAAGGTCACGCATCATGCCACCATGCTGGTCCCAGCCACGGTGGAAAATCTGCACAAATCGAGTACCACGCTCCACCAAACGACGCGCCATCAGACAAGAGTTGGCAAACGAACCGCTCTTCTTGGACTCGGGGCCGTAAAGATCAAAGGTATGTTCTGACTCGCTATCGAGATCGGTCAGCTCAGGCACACTGGCCTGCATTCGGAAAGCCATCTCATACTGCTGAATACGGGTCTGAATTTCAGGATCACCGACGCGCTCGTAGGACTTCCTATTCATCTCATTGAGCCCGTCTAACATCGAGCGCCTCATCTCGCGGGAAATCCCAGGCGAGTTTTTCAGATACAGCACAGGGTCTCCCTTACCGCGCATTGATACACCAGCATGTTCACCAGGAAGGAATCCACTGCCCCACATGCCTGCGGAAATGGCCTGCACGTTGGCAAAGGGACTGGTGTGGTATGCATTCAGCACGACGAAGCTTGGCAGATCCTTGTTCATGCTGCCAAGGCCGTAGGATAACCAGGAACCTATTGATGCCTTACCGCGGATCATCGAGCCGGTATACATCAGGTAGTTGGCCGGCTCGTGGTTGATCGCATCCGTATGCATCGACTTGATAACACAGATATCGTCCGCCATTTTTGCCGTGTAGGGAAGCAACTCGCTTACCCAAGTTCCCGACTCACCGTGCTGATTAAATTTGAAACGGGTTGGCGCCACCGGGAATCCTTTCTGACCAGAGGTCATCGTGGTCAGGCGGACCCCTGATTTTTTCAGGAAGTCACTGAGGTCTTCCTGGTAACGTTTTTCCAGATCGGGTTTGTAGTCAAAGGTATCAAGCTGACTAGGAGCCCCGATCATCGACATGTAAATCACCCGCTTCGCCTTGGGGGCGAAATGGGGTGCCTGCATGCCGCCTACTACGCCGTGATCGCCAGCAGCCAGTAGCTCCTTGGGCAGCAGAGATGCTAACGCTGCAGTACCAAGACCGGTGACATTTTTGCGGAAAAATTGGCGGCGGTTGACGATGCCGTTGAGGTCAAAGAGATCATTCATAATGTTTATTTAGTGAGCGTTTCGTCGAGGTTGAGAATTTGAGAGGCCACCAGCGTCCAGGCCGCAAGCTCGGTGGCTGGTAATGATGTGTCAGCAGGTTTTTCACCCACGCCTATCAGCTTGGCTGCGTCCTCAGGGGCCGCCTTGAATTGTTCCAAGGCCTGATCCAGTGTTCGGGTCGCAAGCTGTTTTTCATCCGTTTCTAGCTCACGGGCCAGTAGCCGCATGGTAATATAGTCGAGCCGCGCGGAGGTCTCGCCCTCTGACTTGAGTGCCTTGGTCGCAAGCACTCGGACCGCTTCGACAAACTGCACGTCATTCATGGTGACAAATGCCGCCAGTGGTGTGTTGGTCAGCTCACGCCGAACACAGAACACCTCCCGTGGAGGAGCATTGAGTAGCTCCATCGATGGAGGCGCCGCGGTGCGTTTCCAGATGGTATAAATCGACCTCCGGTAAAGGTTCTGCCCGGAATCAGGCTTATAGTCCTTAGTGTTGGAGCCTTTCATGGCAAGGGTTTCCCATACCCCTTCTGGCTGGTAGGGCCTCACTGGTGCACCGCCCACCTCAGCAACCAACAGGCCTGATGCCCTCAGTGCCAAATCACGCAACTGCTCGCCGTGCATACGGAAACGTGGAGCTCTGGAAAGATAAATATTACCTGGGTCAATGTGCTTCTTCTCAGCCGTCAAGGTAGCCGACTGGCGGTAGGTCGATGAGGTAATCATCAAGCGCAACATATGCTGTATATCCCAGCCGCTGGCCACAAACTCAGCCGCCAACCAGTCAAGTAATTCAGGATGACTAGGACGCGAGCCCATGATGCCAAAGTCTTCTGTGGTTTCAACAATGCCACGGCCAAAGATATAGTGCCAATGGCGGTTGATCGTCACCCTCGCTGTCAGCGGATTGTCAGGGCTTACCAGCCACTTACCTAGCTCCAGCCTATTATCGATGGCCTTGGTCTCTTCACCTGCGAGTGCCGCCGGCACACCGGGGAATGTGTGCAAAAGGTTTACTCTTGGGGTTATCATCCATGATCAGCGAATAGGATCCCCTCTGCATGATCGCAGCAGTTTCCTTGTTGAGCTCCGCAATTCGCTTTTGCTCAGGCATAAGTTGGGCTGGCTTATGCACGTCAAAGTGTTTTCTTAATGCTGCCAGCAGAGGCTTACTCTTAGGTGCATACTGCAGCCCCCTGACCATGCTCTTGTGGGCAAGGTCCTGCACCTCTTTTTGCTTCAATGGCCTGCTGATTACTTGCAAGTCCTGGGCAGCAACCATACCCGTCAATCGAGCATCATTGCCCGCACGGCTACCCAGACGCAAGGGTACAAGTGTTCGGATGTCCTTGCCGGGTTTATTGTGGGAGTAGTCCAGGGGCGCCGGTTCACCATCGAGATACACTGTCAGGCTGGCTTTCTTGTTGGAGGGATCATAGACCACCATCACATGGTGCCATTGTTTGGCAGCCAGTGGTTTTTTGGTATAGGCCTTCACCGCTATATCCGGCCAGCGCTCAATGACATGGGCACCGATCTGCCCGTTCTGGAACCAGAGATCCCAGCCTTGGTAATTATCTCCAGCATCCATGCGGGCAACGATTGCTCCGTTGGGTTTGCCCTCCACATAGATAAATCCTCCGTAGGAAAAGCCGTGCTTGCCGTCAAAGTTACCGTAATCACCAATCTCCACAGCCGGGCGGTTACCCACTTGCAAAGCGTGGCCATACATGCCGGGCAATGTCCGGACTTCGGAACTCAGGGCGATTGGCTGCCCCAGGGCTGTTCCGGTGATGGTATTGTTCGTCGGGTTGATCAATGGCAGCTGAACTTCCAAGCCAGGCGTTGGCAGCTCGTCACCAGGAGGTACTGGTTTTACCAACTCCGCCAGCCAAGCCCGATACTCGGCATCCCGCATCTTGTCCTGCTTCACCTTTCCTGCCGCAACCAGCTTTTGCAGCGATGCTATCTCCTGGTTAATCGCATCATAACGGGGCCGGTCAGCCGGGCGTGCCACAAACAAACTTGGCGGGT
>JAACFN010000230.1 GCA_009937455.1 Verrucomicrobiaceae bacterium
TGACAAAACACAATATAGCCAAGGGCTTCACTCTTGTTGAGCTCCTTGTTGTTATTGCCATCATCGCAGCTCTCGCTGCGCTATCAACACCTGTTGTTCTTAAGCAGCAGAAGAAAGCCGCAGCCACTGAGGCTGTCAACAATGCCAAGCAACATTTTATTCTGTTGTTTGAATTCGACCAAGACAATGGTCAATATCCAGGTTCCTCAGACACCATGTCTACTGGTGCAGTGGCTCCTAATTCCAACTTAGCATTCAAAGAATTCTTTATCTCGAGCCAAATCGATTCAGAGGATATCTTTTACGCCAAAACAGGCTGGACTACCAAGCCAGACGGAGATATCGGAACTGCTCCTAACTTCACTACAGCTTTGGCAGCAAATGAGTGTGGATTCGTTTATGCACTGGAAGCAGCAGATGATGCCTTCGCTACCTCTAATGCTTCCGCAGTGCCTCTCGTAGCAGCTCCAGCACAAGTGAAGGCATTCACAGGAAACGAGTTCAATATCAATGCCTTCGGAGGCAGAGCAGTGATCCTTTTCAATAACGGTGCCTGTAAGAGCTTGCCGATCACAGAAGGCACAACCGCCGGACAGGGAGTTGTAAATATCTCCATTGGAGGTGTTGCCACCGAGATCTTCTCTGCAGCCAACCCTGCCTTAGCGGTTGCTCCTGACATTTTACCTGCTCTTTAAAGGTATTGGCTTACACCTTAGATACTCTCGTGAATATCTAATCGTTGCCGCCATAAACGCTTATCACAAAAAAACTGGAGAGTCTATGCTCTCCAGTTTTTTTGTGCCTACATTCACACGCCCCCCGTATTTTACCATCCTACTGAATCCAAATGACATCCACAAGAAACCAGACAATCATCAGCACCCCAACGATGATCTTGATCACCATACCAGCCACCGTGCCTAAAACCGAGCCTACCCCGGAAACCGTAGCCGGCCGGACTTCTTTCTTGGCAAAAACAAATTCACAAAACATCGACCCGATCAATGGGCCTAAGATCAGGCCAAAGGGAATGAAAAAAATGCCTCCAATGCCTCCGATCAAGGCGCCAAATGCCCCACTGAGGAATTCAAACACCTGAGACAAAATCAACAAAACCCCGAGCACCACAAAGGTCCACCACTCGACCCCCGAATCGCCCCGCAGCATCAACCAATGCCCCAACGCCGCAAAAAACAAGATCAGGTGCCCAGGCAGAAAAGGAATCAAGGTTCCGACAAACCCCAACACAAGCAGTGAAATTGTTACCACCCATGCCGCCACTGTTCCAATCGCTGGCAGTGCATCCCATAAAACATCAAACATACTCAAAGCCCTAGCCCGCCCAGCGAAACAATCAAGAAGTAAGCGTTGCCTTCACTCAGCCGAGGTGGTTCCATGAGATTCAAGTTTTTGATCAATCAAGCTTTTGATATCACCATCGCCATGCCTGCCTCTTCCTCTGCATCCTTCGCCTCCTTCGGCCAACCCAATGAAGTCGTCGAACTCACTGAGCTTACCGCCCAGGAGCTCAAGTCTAACAAGGTTCGCCTCAAGATGCTTTACGCTCCCATCAACCCGGCCGACATCAACTACATCCAAGGCATCTACGGCATCAAGCCTGAGTTGCCAGCTGTTCCCGGACTTGAAGGCTGTGGTGAAGTCATCGAGAGCCGCTCTGATAAACTCCAAACGGGAGACCTTGTCATCACCATCAACCCAGTGGGCACCTGGGCCGAGCAAGTGGTATGCCCGGCTGAGCACCTACTCAAGATCCCAAGCGATACGCCTGTCGAACAAGCCTCTATGCTCAAGGTCAACCCGCTCACCGCATGGTGCATGCTCACCCAGTTTATCGATCTACCCAAAGGCTCGTGGGTGATTCAAAATGCCGCCAACTCCGGAGTTGGTAGCTGTGTCATTCAAATCGCCAAGCTACTCGGGCTGCGCACCATTAATCTCGTCCGGCGCGAAGAGCTCATCAAACCCCTCACCGATCTAGGTGCCGATCATGTGCTGCTTGATGAAGCCGAATCCATCGAGGCTATCCGAACAATCACCGGTGATCACCCACCAGCTCTCGCTCTCAATGCCGTCGGTGGAGACAGTGCCCTACGCTTGATGGACGCCATCGCCACCAAGGGCGTCCATGTCACCTACGGTGCGATGAGCAGAAGAAGTCTCAAAGTTCCCAATAAATTCCTCATCTTCAAGCGCATTCAGCTGCACGGCTTCTGGGTCACCGAGTGGATCAAAGAAACCGATGCCCAGCTTGTCGGCGAGACCTACCAGCAGCTTGCTCGATGGATCAGTGAGGGTAAGCTGACACAGCCTATCGACTCCACCTATCCACTGGCAGAAATAACCACAGCTCTGAACCGAGCCATGGAAAACCAGCGTGATGGCAAGGTCTTGCTTGAATGCAGCTCAGGATAAAAAAATCTGAATAAGTTTCATATCCAGTCCGTCCAATGGGGCGAACAACACAAATAAACAGGATATGAAAATCATCATCGCTACACTTGCCATCATCGTTGGGCTAATAGCCCTCTCCCCTACCTCAGAAGCCCGCTCTCCCAAGCACTGCGGCTCCAGCTACACCTACCGTAGCGGTCATGCTTCCTGTGGCTGCGCCATTTACACCAAGCGCATCCTCTCAGGTTACGACCACTGCCATAGACCTATTTATCGATACTGCGGTGTGCCCATCGTGCACCACTGCCACAGTAAACGCAGCCATTATAGTTCAAGTTACCGTTCAAGCTACGGCCATCATAACAACCACTACAACCACCGTAATCGATACAATAACTACAGTAGTAGATACGGCAGCAGGTATGGTAGCCACTATGGCTTCAGAACCAGCATAGGCAGCATCCGCATTTGCCGATAAAAGCTCGTGTTATAGAACCTCTCTAGATCAATGACTCTCTAGATCAATAAATAGCCATGAGCATCCTTGTGATTCTCATGGCTTTCTGGGTTTAACCCTCCTCTGCCTGCTTCCTGATTAAATCACGCTCCGCTTTTTTTCTGTCCCGTGCCTCACGGAAAAAACTTTGTAGTAAAGCGACACACTCTTCCTGCATCACGCCGGCTGAGATGTCACAGCGATGATTAAGGGGTGGGTTTGACTCGAGTAAATTAATCCAGCCCCCTGCTGCGCCACCCTTCTCGTCGGGGCAGCCAAATACCACCCGGTCAGGACGGCAATGAACGATCGCTCCGGCACACATCGGGCAGGGCTCCTTGGTCACATACAAAGTGCAGCCCTCTAGCCGCCAATCTCCGACAGCATCTTGATCCTTCAAGGTTTCTACCTGATTCCATGCACGTGCGATCACCGAGCCATCACGGACGATGACTGCTCCAACCGGCACCTCATTCGCCTTATACGCCTTGCGCGCCTCACGCAGAGCCATCTGCATGAAGTAATTATCACTCTCAAAATCCATCATCAAGTCCGCGCTGTCATCACTCAGATCATTCACATGAGCAATCTGTCAAAAAAACTTCAAACTTCAAACCGAATACTTCACACTCTCCACCATGAGCTCATGGCAACACACCGACATCATCATCGCTCCATCGCTACTTGCCTCTGATTTTTCCAGAATTAAAGAGGAAACGCAGCGTGCGATCAGCAGTGGTGGTGACTGGATTCACCTCGATGTCATGGATGGGCACTTTGTTGACAACATCTCCTTTGGCCCAGCCATCATCAAAGCCATCGATGATGTTAATGATGCCTTCCTCGATGTTCACCTGATGATTTCCAGACCGGATCATTACCTGGATCGTTTTCTCGATGCTGGCTCAGATATGATCACTGTGCACGTCGAGGCAGAACACGATGTCAGCGCTACGCTCAAACGCATCAAGGACGCCGGCAGGCAAGCTGGCCTAGCGCTCAATCCAGCGACGCCGATGTCAGAAGTAGAGCCCTACCTCGACCAGATCGATCTGCTGCTGTGCATGACCGTTGTGCCCGGCTTTGGCGGCCAGTCCTTCATGCAGGA
>JAACFN010000048.1 GCA_009937455.1 Verrucomicrobiaceae bacterium
GGTGTCAAAGGCTGTGACGCTAACTACCAGCGCCAGATCTTCGAACGCACTAAAACAAGTGGCTCTGAGGTCATCTCCCGCAAGGGCGGAGCCGGCTGGGCAGTAGGTGCAACGATCGCTGAGACCGTACATGCCATCGTACTCGACAAGAAGCAACTCCTGCCCGTTTCAAGCCTCCAGAATGGCTGCTACGGCCTTAAGGACGTCTGCTTGAGTGTTCCAACCATCGTTGGCCGTGGTGGTGCTGAAAAGCACATTGAGATCGATCTCTGGCCAAAAGAGATGCAAGCACTTCAAGCATCTTCACGCGCGCTCAAGGATATGCTCAAGAATGTAGCTTCCGCATAAGCGCAACGTAAACCATCATTACACAAAAATCCCCGCTGGCGAAACCGGCGGGGATTTTTTTGGTCTATTTGCTAATTAGGATTTGGGAGCATTATGACTGTGGTCATGTGCCAAGAAGCACCGCAATCCGTAAAGAGCGATCATGACGAAACACCCAGCTGGCAACCAAAAGGAGGTGCGCACTCCATAGTCCGTAATCATTCCCCCTTGTAGCTTAGTCAAGACAGCACCACCCACAATCGACATGATGAGAAATGCTGAACCAAGTTTAGCTTCTTCAATGGTCAAGCCATTGAGAGCTATACCATAGATCGTTGGGAACATCAGAGACATACAAGCTGAGATCAGCACCAGCGAGATCAAGCCAGCCTCTCCTTCGAGGAAGATAGCACCCACAGTGAATGCAAAGCCACCGATTGCGAATACGAGCAACATGATACTCGGGCGGAAAAAGCGCATCAAGAAGGTGCATATAAAGCGGCTACTCAAGAAAATCACCATGGCGACAATATTATAGCCCTGGGCTTCTGATAGGCTTAGCCCCACCTGCTCCATGCCGTAGTGGATGATGAACGTCCAACACATGATCTGAGCACCAACGTAGAATAACTGAGCAAACACGCCCTCAACAAAGCGCGCCCGCTTAAGTAATCGACCTGTAATTTCTAGGAACGGAGCATCTGCTTTCTCGGACTTAAAGGAAGGCATCTTCACAAGTGCAAACAGTAAGAAAAAGGCACCTACGACGCAGGCAATCACCATGTATGGCCCTCTGACATTACCTAAATCCGTTTGCTGCAACTCGTTGAACTTTTCAGGTTCATTAGCTCGCATGGCTTTCATCACGTTAGGAACAGCTCCGTCCAAAGCTCCGGAAACGTTATCAAAATCGGGGATGCCATCGGCGTAGACGGCGACTTCGGAACCATCCTTCAGAATAGCTGAATCCCCCTTCTCACTCAAGCTCGCACCGTCAGGAAGTTTTGATGCATCAGTAATAAGATATTGGGTGTATTCAGCCTTACCTGTGCTGACATCCTCACGCACCTTAGTGACTTCAAGGGCTGGGGCGAGAACAAGGGAAGCAACGGCCATACCCGTCAGTGAACCTATCGGGTTAAATGACTGCGCGAGGTTAAGACGTTGTGTCGCTGTCTCTTCTGACCCCATTGCCAAAATATAGGGATTACAAGCCGTTTCAAGGAAAGCTAGGCCATAGGTAATCACGTATGAGGCAAGGCAGAAAAGAGCAAATTGGGCCGTCAAGCTAGCAGGAATGGTAATCAAAGCTCCCGCAGCATAAAGGCCAAGACCAAGCATAATTGCCGCCTTATAAGAGAACTTCCTGATGAAGAAAACAGCGGGAATTGCCATGCAGAAGTAACCCGTGTAGAAAGCAAACTGAAGCCATGAGGCCTGAGATGTTGTGATGATAAAGACTTGCTCGAAAACCTTTACCAAGGGATTGGTGAAATCATTAGCAAAGCCCCATAGAGAAAAGCAACAGGTGGTCAGGATAAACGTAAGCAAAAATTGCTTTGGCACTACAGGTGGTTTCTTATTTTCGGACATATTATTGAATGATTGTATATGGAGCCAAGTCATCCGGATCAATGGCGGGTAAATTTACCCTACTGATCGAATGATTAGCATTAGCGGAATCTACCAATTTTAGATGAACTGACCAGAATATTCATCGTTCATTTATAGAATGATAGCTCACCATTCAAACCCTTGAAATATCAGGGAAAGAACGACATCCTGCCGAGAACCAGTCAAGTTAAACGGGTGTCACACCCTTTTTCAGGATGATATTCGCATACTTGTTAAGGTCACCCGTGGCGACTACTGCGTGAGCCTTCTCCACACGGTCATAAAAGGCAAAGCGCTCAAGGCGTGAAATCTTGGGGTTTAAATCACTGTGGCGCTCAATGGCTACTGCGTAGGAGCCTTCCACCTTGGGATCCAGCGAGTCCCCCTCCACCGCATCCATGGTGATCACAGGAGCCGGGTCATAGGCATCGAGCTCCAACAAAGGTAAAATCGCATTCAGCATATCCGGCACACTCAAACCATCTGCACGGATAACGTTGTCATTGAACTGGTGAGCTGGAAAATGCCCATCTGCGATGACGAGCTCTTCACCGTGACCCATACGGCACATCACGGCTAATAACTCAGGTGACAACAGTGGTGAAATTCCCTTTAACATGGTCAGAATATTAAAGGGACAAGCTAGCCATACCAGTCATTTTTTACCGCTTCAAAGAAAAAGCCCTACCAGATTGCTCCGGCAGGGCTTGTAGATTATAAGGGCCGTTTCAGAGAAACAACCTCATAGCTTGCTTAGCTTAGCTGATCTCACCACGTGCAAGACCCTTTTCCTCGAGAGCTGCTTGAGCAGCGGCGAGGCGGGCAACAGGGATGCGGAATGGTGAGCAGGAAACGTAATTGAGTCCGGTGCGGTGGAAAAACTTCACAGATGCTGGATCTCCGCCGTGCTCGCCGCAGATACCGATCTTGAGGTTCTTCTTGGTCTTGCGACCACCTTTAACACCCATTTCAACAAGCTTGCCAACACCCTCCTGATCGAGAGCAGCAAACGGGTTGTTGTTGAGAACTTCTGCATCCGTGTAGGTCTGAAGGAAGCTAGAGGAGTCGTCGCGTGAAAGACCGAGGCCAGTTTGCGTGAGGTCGTTGGTTCCGAAGGAGAAGAACTCAGCGTGCTTCGCCACATCATCAGCGGTGAGGCATGCACGAGGGATTTCCATCATGGTTCCAACGGTGTATTTCAGCTTTGCCTTGGTAAGACCGAGCTTCTTACGAACGGCTGCGGCTGTTTCGTCGATAACCTGCTTCTGCAGCTCAAGCTCACGGGCATATGATACGAGTGGAACCATGATCTCGGGGACGACCTTGGTGCCTTTGGCCTGCACTTCAGCGGCAGCTTCGAGGATGGCCTCGACTTGAGTCGCTGTTACAGCTGGGTAGCTGATACCCAGACGGCAACCACGGTGACCAAGCATTGGGTTCTCTTCGTGAAGAGAGTGAATACGCTTGGTGATCGCAGCAGCGCTCATGCCAATTTTCTTGGACAGATCCTTCTTCTGAGCAGCATCCATAGTGCCGATGAACTCGTGAAGTGGTGGGTCGAGGAGGCGGATGGTCGCTGGGCGACCCTCGAGTGCTGCGAAGATTCCTTTGAAATCTTTCTTCATGAACACCTTAATCTTCTTGAGTGCCTTGGCACGACCTTCGTCGTCGTCGGCGAGAATCATCTCACGGACAGCGTCGATGCGGTTACCCTCGAAGAACATGTGCTCTGCACGTGTAAGACCGATTCCTTCAGCGCCAAACTTGATTGCCTGGCGAACCTGCTCAGGTGTATCGGAGTTGGTGCGGACACCCAGCTTGCGATGGCTGTCAGTCCACTTCATGAGTTCCATGAACTTTGTGTAAGTAGCCGACTTCTTAGCGGAAGCCTTGTTCTCAATCAGGCCTTGAATCACCTGAGAAGGAGATGCCTTAATGCCACCTTTGTAAACGTTACCAACAAATCCATTGAGGGAAAGTTCATCACCTTGCTTGAGAGTCACACCGTTTCCGGTAATTGTCTTCTTGGCATAGTCGATGGTCATGTTGTGAGCACCACAGACGCATACTTTACCCATTTGGCGGGCAACAAGAGCAGCGTGTGAAGAGGCTCCACCTTCAGTGGTGAGGATACCTTCAGCAGCAATCATTCCGCGAAGATCTTCCGGAGAAGTAGCTTGGCGAACAAGAATGACAGACTCGCCCTTCGCTTCAGCGGCGACGGACTCCTCTGCAGAGAAGTAAATCTTACCGGATGCGGCACCAGGACCAGCGGGAAGACCATTACCCATTTTCTTAGCAGCTTTCTCAGCAGCGGTGTCGAAAATAGGTGCAAGCAAGTGGCTCAGGTCATCAGCAGGAATGCGGAGAATAGCCTCTTCTTTCTTAATGAGACGCTCCTTAACCATGTCGAGGGCAATGTTCACAGCGGCAAAACCGGTGCGCTTACCATTGCGGGTTTGAAGCATCCAGAGTTTTCCTTCTTCGATGGTGAACTCAACATCCTGCACGTCGCGGAAGTGCTTCTCGAGAACCTTGCGGATCTTAAGGAGCTCTTTATGTGACTTAGGAAGATCCTTAGCCATTTTGGCAATTGGCTTAGGTGTGCGAACACCTGCAACAACGTCCTCACCCTGGGCATCGATAAGATACTCACCGTAGAAGACGTTTTCACCAGTGGCGGGGTCACGAGTGAAGGCGACACCTGTTCCAGATGCTTTACCTGTGTTACCAAAGACCATCGCCTGCACATTAACAGCAGTTCCCCAAGCAGCGGGGATACCATACTTCTGGCGGTAAACGATCGCGCGATCATTATTCCATGAGTTAAACACTGCATTGACCGCTCCGATGAGCTGGTCACGAGGGTCTTCTGGGAAATTTTTACCTGAACGCTTTTTGATCAGCGCTTTGAATTCGGCTACCACTTCTTGGAGTTGTTTAGCGGAGAGTCCGGAGTCATCTTTGACTTTGGCAGCTGCTTTCGCTTTATCGAGAATGACCTCGTAAGGGTCATGGTGCTCACCAGCTTCAGCTTCCACCTCCATGACAACGCTGCCATACATCTGGAGGAAGCGACGGTAGGAGTCCCAAGCAAACTTGGCATTGCCTGTTTTCTTAGCCAGAGCTTCAACAACCTGGTCGTTGATGCCGAGGTTTAGGATGGTGTCCATCATTCCTGGCATCGACTCACGTGCGCCTGAACGAACGGAAAGAAGAAGTGGGTTCTCGAGGTCACCGAACTTCTTGCCCATGGCCTTTTCAACCTTAGCGATATTAGCTTCGATTTCGGCGTTAAGCGTCTTTGGATATTTCTTACCATTATCGTAATAGTAATTACACACCTCGGTCGTGATCGTGAAGCCTGCAGGAACAGGGATTCCAATGAGGCCCATCTCTGCAAGGTTGGCGCCTTTTCCTCCAAGGAGGTTTTTCTGTGAGCCGTTGCCGTCGGCTTTTCCACCTCCGAAGAAGTAAACATGTTGTTTTGATTTGCGCGCTGCCTTTTTGGGGCTTTTACGAGCGGTTGCCTTTGGGGCAGCTTTCTTTGCAGTCTTGCGTTTAGCAGTAGCCATCTTGTGATATTACGGTTTGTTTGTTGGTTGAAAGATCCAGCACAGATAGTGCTTACTTTCATAAAATAAGAGCGCGCAACATAGCAAGACACTCGGTTCGGTCAAGTGCCTGTGTAGCTTTTTATGGCCACCAGAATACTTCTTCTATGTGGCAGTGATGCCAATGGCTCAACCCTCGTTTAAAACAGCCTGCCCACACTAAAAAACCTCAGTGGGCAAAAATGCGATCTGTATGTGAAGGTCTCTACTTACCGTAAGCCCCTATGACCATTACCTAGTTACCAAAGACCGTTTTTTGCGGTACTTTGATCGTGTCTCCTTATAAGTTCCTATTTTTGCCCCATTCCGGTGCAGCTCAACCCTTTTGTCAGAACCAAAGGTATCAGCGCCTCCGGCAGCGGCAACAGCATCAAAAAGAGTCATGCCACGAGTAAACTGCACTGGACCAGGCCTACTGACAAATCCACCCACTGAGATAATCTGCGCATCAATTTTTTGAGCTTCCTCATCTTTATTGGAAATAACATTGATACGTGGATTGACATACATCCCTGCATTGACATATGCCTTTTCAATGTTGCGAGCTAGCTTTGAACTCGAAAGACCACTAGCCTTGATGCCATCTTTAAGTAATGGCAAATAGATAAACCCTTTAGGATCGACCGTGTAAGAACCGTCAAATTTTGATTGTTCTCCATTGGTCACACCATAGATCTTAATACTGAGAGTTGTATTCGGTGAGATTTCGGGTGATGCACATACTGCCGTGATTAAGCTCACAAATATTACAAAAAATGCAGTCGTGATTTTCGTGGATGGTTTCATATTTAAAGTCGGTGTTTAATATTAATTCTGCTTATCGCTGGGAGGTGATCATTGGAGATGTCTGGCATAACTTCATACCGCCAGCGTATTAATACAGATCCTCATCCTCCCCTTGATTATTATTGTTAGATGCTATTTGGGAGCTTTGCTTGGGAAGCTCTTCCCCTGTTGTGGGCGCATAATACGTGTAGTAGCTTGTGTAGTATTGATACTGGTTGTCACTACGCACATCCACATTGTTTAATACAACACCGACAACTTGACCTCCTACGTTTTCCACAGCCTGCTTAACCCTAACCAACATATTACGAGGCAACTTACGATGCTGCACAACAATCATCGTGAGGTCTACCTCACTAGCTAATACTGACGCATCACTGACGCCTAGGATCGGAGGCGAGTCAATCAACACCAAATCAAAGCGCTCTTTAACATCTTGGATAAGCTCTGACATGCGGCGGGAGTTGAGTATACCTGCCGCGTCTGCCGGAAGAATTCCGGAAGGCATAAAGTAAAGGTTATCAACGGGCGTTTGGAGAATCACATCCTCCAAAAGAAGATCTGTGGTCAGGTAGTTAGTCAAACCAACCGAGTTACTGATATCAAAAAAGGTATGTAAACGAGGACGGCGTAAATCCGCATCAATCATCAGAGTTGTATAGCCTCCTTGCGCACAAACATAAGCCAGGTTGACAAGCGTTGTTGACTTGCCTTCACCAGCACCACCTGAAACAACTGTGATGGCATTATCTTCAGGATTCTTGCGATTAAACTCAATATTGGTGCGCAAAATACGATATGCTTCCGCATCTGGGCTTAGTCCACTTTGTTTGTGTAAGACCCCAACATCCCTAGGAATAACCGCCAGCACAGAAACGTTCAAGAATCGCTCAACATCCTCGAGGCTCTTTACTGAAGTATCCATGTGCTCTAGGAAGAAGGCTATACCAGCACCGAAAACCAATCCCACAACAGCACCCAATGCAAGGTTCATCGGAACGTTCGGACTGACTGGGTCGTCATTGATTTGTGGCACCTCATGAACAATGATATTAGTAGGGTTCAATTTAGTTTTAGTTTTCTCAGAGTTGTAGGTTCGCTCAAGCCCCTCTTTTAGCTCAAGAGCTTTATCATACTCGTGCCGTGCCATATTATACTCAGAGTAGCCCCTGGATTTTTCTGTCCCTTGGCTTTGATAGGCTTCAACAACTCCCTTTAACCCCTCTACTTTCTTATCCAAAATATCAAGGTTGTGCTTGAGTGCCTTCTTTGCGTAATTGGCTTTTCTGGTTAAGTTTTTTTCCAGCCCCAAAATAATATCTTGATGCATCAATGTGTCGGGATGCTTAGGCCCAAATCCTGATGCTCGCATTTTTTCGAGGTCTCTTTTAGCATCTTCGAATTTTACGTAGTCCTCCTTGAAGCCGACATCAGGAAGCTCTGCCGCCACGGCAATCAAATCAACTTCAGCCACAGCTAAGAGCTTGTTGATTTGCACAGCCACCGCATCTCTTTTTCGGTTAGCTTCGTAGAGATCGTTATCTGCTTTTTCCTTTAACGGCAAAGTACTACCAATTGTTTTGCCTCCCCTCTCATCTTCAACAAAAATAAGACCGTGTTTTTCAGCAAGATCCTCAACCCGCTTACGCAATAAGGTGATGCGGTCATTTTGATTTGTAAGCTCAATTTTGAGAGCCTTCAACTGGTCAGTCCGCACGCCCATTTCAAGATTATTTCGACGATCTCTATATGCCTCATAAACAGCTATGGCGATAGCTTGGGCCTCTGCCTTTTTACCGTGCCTCACTGATATTTCAATAAGGTCCGTACCACGCCTTTGACTGGTGCGCACAATTCCCTTCAGTTGAGCAAGCACGGACTTACGATCTTCACCCCATCTAGCCTCAAGTTGAATTTTATCAATTGCTAATCCAAGTGTCTCTGGTGCAACAATGATTTCGAATTGGGTATTAATAAATTGCCTAGACATCGGGGTTCCCATACCGCCCTTGATTCCTCCCATTGTAGGATCAATATCAACAATCTGCTTCACTTCAACCAAAGCAATACTTTCGTATTTTTTGGGCATTACATAGGTGATTACCGCAGCAGTCAGAAAGACTAGAAGAAAAGTCAGTAATAGCACTCCATAGCGATTCTTGAGAATCTGCCAATAATCGATCGCTTGTTGTGCTGCCTCACTTTGGTTGGTATCTTGCATCTTAATAAATTTAGGAAATAGCTTATATTAAACTAATGAGGTATGCGTGCATGCTTATGGCAACCCGCCGCAAGACCTTAAGAATAAATTATAATTAACTTTATTTAAAAATATAACTTTGTAAATAAAAAAACCGCTCAATGTAAAACATTTGAGCGGTTGAAATATGATGATCCAAATAACTTGTATCAAAACTCGGTTTTGAGACCGAGGGAGAATCGGTTGCGCTCATAGGCGCGCCCCGGAAGATCGGAATCACTATCAGTCCAGTTATATGAGCCTGTAACATAAAGCCCATCATTGATTTTGTATGTCAATCCAAGGTAGAGGTTAAGCAAGTCGGTTTCTTCATCATCGACAGCACCTGTTACTGGGACAAATCGACCATCTTCCATATCCATCAAGATGACGTTAGCTCCAGCCTGAAATGTGAGCTGTGGTGAGATCACATAGTCCGCAGAGACACCCACACGAAGCGTGCTGTTGGTATCAAAAGTAAACCCATCAAAACTTGTTCCATAATCCTCTATACTATAACGAGCAAACGAACGGACACTGAGCTGACCATTCACGCGGGTTCTAATGGCACCTTCAAAAAAGGGCGAGTCTTCACCGGCACCTCCATCAACATCGCGCATTTGCACACCAGCCTTCACCGCGATGACCGAGTTTGGGCTAAATCGGTGTTCAGCACCAAGAAGAACATAGTGATTGGTAGAGTCATCTGCAGTTCCACTGGACTCAGTCTCGCTATAACGATAATCGAGGGTCCACACTGTTTGGTCAGATGAACGGTAACGGAACTGGTTATACAGGCTATATATCATTCGGTCATTGGCGGAGGCAGAGTCACCATAGTCAACCCCACGAACTTTCATGCCCGTGTAGGTGGCGAAACGCTCATTCCAGCGGTAACCGACCGCATTGTCCGTCTGGTAGTGCAAATATTCTTCGAGCTGACGGTCTGTTGAAAAACCATAACTGTAATCAGGCTCCATTTCGTAAGCAGCATAGTTTCTGCTACTCAAACGAAGTCGCTCGCTAACACGGTGCGCCCAATTTAGACCAAGCCGAGCTTGTCCAAATGCGTCATCCACTCCGCTTGCTTCCGGAGAATCAAGGTAAAGGTTGCCACCAAGACGAGCAAAAACATCCCATGTAGTTTGTGGCGTGATGCTAACAAGAGAAGCACCTAAGTAAGCACTGACAGAAGACACCTCATCTTCAAATCCCGGGGAACCGGCTAGAGCTGTCGGAGTTACGTTGTCGTCGAAATTGTAGGATAAACCAGCCGACCATGTGATGGGCGAGCTTTCTTGGGCCTCATCGTTTGGAGCAATGTCATAAAGACCCTGTCCGTTAACAATGCCGGCGACGGCAAGAGTGAGTGGTGCTGAAAGTAGCAATTTTTTCATATTGAATTGTATTTTGGGTGAACGAAGCTTGCTTTGTATGTAGTAAAACTGAGGCGAACCGGGGGATCAATTTTTTTGATCAGCCTCCATTGATGTAGTTGAAACCGTTGGAGGCTGCAGGCCTGGAGGGAAAAGCGGGAAACCACCAGGTCCACCTGGAGTAGGGCCTACTGCGCCTTGACCAGGAAATTCTAGTGGGTTGACTGGGGCTGAATTGATGGGAGCAACGGGAGGTGCGGCAAGCACGTATGCACCTCCACCACCTGCAGCGGCAAATTTAGTGATCACTGTCTGAACTTCAGCGATAGCATCAGGCGCCACAGCAACTGCACATTGACCAATGATCTTAATCTTATCAGGTGCCGCCTCTGTAGCGGCTTGCACGATCTCAGCAACAAGGTTTTTGTCTGCATCGGATGCCACGATGGCCGCTTTCACGATTTCACAGGCAGAGGAATTATTCTGAGCCACTTGAGAAGAAACAATCTCAATGACTTTTTTGGGTTGTGCTGAAACACTCTTCTTCACGGTTTCAACGATCTTCTCAGAGCTTGTGTCAGCTTGAACTGAGGTAGATAAAGCTAGGATGGCTGCTGCGCAGACAGTTTTGATGTTTATTTTCACTTTTTGGTCCTTTCTTGGATGGGGTTGTATGAGTCAGATTTAAGTTGCTGTGTAGATTAGATTATAAGCAATCCGTCTGAATAAGCGGGTAGCGGGAATCGAACCCGCATAATCAGCTTGGAAGGCTGGAGCTTTACCATTAAGCTATACCCGCTCAGGAGATGTTATTAAATATTACAAATGGTTATCCAGCAAGTATTAAATGGTGTTTTGAACTGCTTCTTTAAAAAATAAGCCGTTAATTGTAAATATATAAGTCTATTTATAGTTAACTTAAGTTAATAAAATAACCAAACGCAATCTACAGGCCACTTTATAAATGACTAAATTTGAGCCTCTTATGTTGCTTTTAAAGGCCTGTAGGATGATCTAAAAAACAGGTCTCAGCCCCGAATTTCTGCGCCAGATGTGCCGCTAAGACTCTGACACCAAATGTTTCGGTAGCATAGTGCCCTGCATAAAGAAGGTTAATGCCCAATTCCTCTGCCATGGGAAAGCTCCAATGGGGCCCCTCGCCAGTAATGAATGTATCAATACCACACTGAGCAACTGCCGCGACCTCAGAACCAGCTCCTCCTGTAATGATGCCAACCTTGCCCGCTTGATCAGATCCTCCAGCACACACATGCACAGGCCCTCCTACAGCATGCTCAATGGAGGATGTTAAATCCGCGAGGCTGAGGTCCATTTTTTGGCACATCCCGAGCTGAATGCCTTTCCAATCGAAAAATGCCTCCGCGTCATCCATTCCTATAGCATTAGCCAACTGCTTGTTGTTGCCCCACTCAGGGTGAACATCCAGAGGAATATGTGCGCTGTAGAGCGCCATACCGGCCTCAAAAGCTAGCTTTGTCTTTTGGTAAAAAGCCCCGGTCAGAGGTTGAGCCCCCTGCCAAAACATGCCGTGATGAACCAGTAGTAAATTCACCCCCTCTGCTACCGCTTTCTCAAAAACAGGCAACGAAGCGTCTACTGCAGCGCCTACTTTTATGACCTCACCTTTGTTCTCTATCTGTAGACCATTCATGGCTCCAGGATAGTCAGGGATTTCCTTAAGCCTGAGCTCTCGATCAAGGTAATCTGTCAGTGTAAACAATTCAGCCATGTGAATAAGCTAGCCAGTGGAATGAACAATCCCACTCAAAAATAAAGTGTTTCATCTCTTGGAAGCGAGACTCTATGATTTCGAATTGAGCTGGAAAATTGACTATCTTAGCTTGATGGCCTAGGTCACTGGCTAATCCTCAAATGCTTTTTCAGCAGCGTTTCAAGCGTTTCCCCATCTTTCGTTTTTCCATGCACGATAAGAGAATCTTTAATCAACAGCTTTGGCATCACTGGTGTATCAGCGACAAAAGACGCATAGTCAGTGATGTTTTGCTGCAACAAATCCTTAATCCAAGCATCATCAACAGCATCAAGCTTGTCTGGATCCACTAGGCTATAAGCAATCGCCTCGGCCACTTCATAAGGCTGCTCTCGACACTCAAAAAGGGAACGATGAAATTCTGCAAACATCTCAGGACTTGCTTTCCAAACCCTAAGCGAGAGCGCGGCAAACTTACAGGCATTGGGATGGTCTTTCAGCCCAGCTAGGAGGTGCGGGTTACACGCTCTTTCCAATGGCACAGGCAAGACAATCACCGCCAACTGCCCCGAATACTCCACCATAAGATCATCCAAGTATTTGTGGGTAGTGAAGCAGGCCTCGCAGGTGTAATCAAAGTACTTCACCAATACGTGATCGGCATCCACTTCACCTAGATGTGGCAATTGCTCTACTCGATAAGATTTTGTCTTATCCATGAAAAATACCAAACGGCCGTCTCCCGCTGCATGGATAATCTCCTCCCCTTGCCGCTCTTGCTCTATATGTAACTGCCCTGCCGAAGAATGAGCTAAGCGGTGCGTTTCTGGAGCTGGGCCGTAATGCTGTGTCAGTGCTAAAGCTGCAACTAGCAGGGCAGCTGGCAACAAAGTCACCGACAATCCGCAGCCCTTTGTTTTGCCTCTAGGCTGAGTTAAAAGGACCACGAGCCCTATGGAAACGCCCAATCCGTGAACGACCATGCAATAGGGGCATATGATCTGCATGACAATCAACTGTAAGCCAATGAACCACACAGCAGCGGACAGCAAGATCCACGCAAACAAGGACCTAAGCCAAACCATCAAGTCTCCACGCACCCATAAGCTGACCACCATCACCAGATAAAGCAGGCAAGAGAACACACTCACCGGAATGAGCCCCATCACCATTGACCACTTGCTGCCAAGAACATTGGCACAATCACTATCCGATCCGCATCCTGCAAGGTAAGAGCAAAGGCCAGCACCGACAGTATGCATAAGATCCATTTTACAGCAGGCTTCATGTCGTGGCTTATGGCAAGTTTTTGAATCTGGGACATCTCATCAACATCCATTATTCATGAAAGTGATGAAGATTTGAAATAGAAAGCCGCGAGGGCCGGCTGGTTTATTTATCTCGCACAGGGTGGCCATTTTCGTCGAGTTTCACCCAGTCATCACCGTCCTTGTTACGCCTCCATGCGTTAACAGCAAATAGCAGAGTTAGAGCCAGAAAAAAAAGAGCCGACTCCATCAAAAAAGGACTAGTAATCCAGGCGAGACACATTCGACCTAATTCCCCAGCAAAACCTGGCAGGTAAGCTGCAGCGGCAACCCCACCCAGACAAATAAAGAAAAAAACGATCAAGCCGGAGCCGATCAAAATATGTTTCTTGTTTTCTTCCATTAGAATGACTGATGATATCAACTGCCTCTCCATCTTGCCAGCACCATACTCATTTCAATGAGTGACGGTCTTCGCTTAAATCGCTCTCGGCTCACTGTGGAAACGCGAAAGAGATTTTTATTGATTGCCTAAAAGTACCGGGAACAGGGGTCGAACCTGCACGCCCAAAGGGCACTAGATCCTAAATCTAGCGTGTCTACCAATTCCACCATCCCGGCTTGAGGCAGGCAGAACCTATGAGAGTAATCGAATGATGGCAACCGCATTCTTTGGCAAAATGAAACGACTATATTGCTGATAACGCCGTATCCATTGCCTCCAGCGTGGTATCGATTTCACTATTGCCATGAGCAACGCTAATAAAGCCAGTTTCATAGGGACTAGGGGCGATGTAGACTCCTTGATCGAGCATCGAGGTGAAAAACTTTCTGAATGCTGCGGAGTCAGCTGTCATTACACTATCCAAATCGACAATTTCTTGGCCGGTAAAAAACAGACAAAACATCGAGCCCACTCGGTTAAATCGGTAATCCAATCCCTTGCTCTTGAGCATAGCGCGCAAGCCGTCTTCAAGCCTAGATCCAAGCTGTTCCAGCTTACCATAGCCATCCACCCGCTCCATTTCATTCAATTGCGCCAGCCCCGCCGCCATCGCAAGGGGGTTACCACTCAAAGTTCCCGCCTGATACACAGGACCATCTGGCGCAAGACAGTCCATGATTTCAGCCCTACCGCCAAAGGCGCCGACTGGGAGGCCTCCGCCGATCACCTTGCCCATTGCCGTTAGGTCAGGAGTGATCCCCTCGAGCTCTTGTACGCCTCCTTTGGCGACGCGAAAGCCCGTCATCACTTCATCAAAAATAAAAACCGAACCATGCTCAGACGTCACATCACGTAAGCCTTGTAAGTAGCCTTCCCGAGGGAAAATAAGGCCCGCATTCGCTGGGTAGCTTTCCACGATCACTGCCGCGATCTGATCCCCTATTGCCTCAAACACAGCCCGCACTTTTTCAATGTCATTATAAGGGAGAATTATCGTCTCTGCAGCAAATGCTGAGGGAATACCCGCGGAGTCTGGCTCACCATGTGTCAGAGCTCCGGATCCAGCCGCAACCAACAAGCTATCCACATGGCCATGGTAACAGCCTTCAAACTTGATCACTTTATCCCTCCCCGTAAAACCACGAGCTAGACGAACCGCACTCATCGTTGCTTCCGTTCCAGAATTAACCATCCTCACCTTTTCTACAGAGGGCACCCAATCAACAATCAAGCGCGCCATATCCACCTCGTAAGGATTAGGAATGCCAAAAGAGACCCCCTCTTTTGCCGCCTTATTCACTGCTTCAATAACGCATTCAGGCGCATGCCCCAGAATTGCGGGACCCCACGTGCCGACATAATCAATCATCGTATTGCCGTCCACATCCTCAATGCGACAGCCCTTGGCGCGCCGCACAAAAAACGGATCTCCATCAACATTGCGGAAAGCGCGCACCGGCGAATTGACACCGCCTGGGATTAATTCCTTGGCCGCCTTAAAAAGTTTAATGGAGTTCTCGTTTTGCTTCATGCTTATTTTACGTTTCTCGTTCTGCTTGGCGCTTCGTGCTTGGTAACCATTGAACAACTGCTCAGAACCTGCTGTGCTAAATCTCAATTTGCAAGACTCCAAACGACAAAGCGTTTCATAAAGTGCCCCAAGCGATCAACCGACAAGTGCCCAGGCATTTACCTTATGAAAATGGCATCAGCGGGCATAAAACAAAGCTCGAATGTGTTGATCAATCAACACTCGGCCTTATTCATGATGAATTCCAGAAGCATGCTTTGCAGCAACAGGTAAAACCGGTTACGAAAATAAGCGCTCCTTAGTTCCGGCTCCCAGTCATTCAAATCACCAGCTTCGTCCAAGTCCTCTACGTCATAGCTCGCCTGCAAGGATAGTCTTACCTGGTTGATCGCACCATACCATCGCTCAGCTTCAGCAGGAGGAATGAAAATAGCTGGCTCATTGTTTTGCCGTGCTTGTTTAATGGCGGCATCGACAAACTGTGTTTGGTTTCGAAAGTTTTCCTCAAGATCAGGAACAACATACTCACCCCAATACGTTGGACGATCTTCATCGGAGCAAATCAATTGAAGCTCATCCCAATCGATTTCAGATTCGGGGAGAATACAAAGCCCCCCCTCCAGCGTTGGCAAAATTTTCATCCTTCTTTTTCCATGGTGGTTTGAAGTTGCCAGCCGTGGAGTTGCTGAACATAAAACTCTGCTTTTTCCCGCCCCCCTGTCCAGACGATGGAACGCCCTTGAGTGTGAACCTCCATCATTAATGTTTCGGCTTTGGCCTGACTATAACCAAAAACCTTTTTGAAAACGAGGGCGACATAATCCTGCAGGTTAACAGGATCATTCAATACCACAACATTCCAAGGCACATCAGACTGCTTTAGAGTCTGCTGTTTTTTTTGAGTATCGGGAGTCGTCTTCGGCATTATCGCGGAGCAAAAAAGTTGCTTATTGAACATAGGCTATCCCTCGCCGAGATGTCGAAGAAAAAACCCACACACATTGATCCGAGTGCATTGATGATATCCAACTGACCCCCCATTGCCATTAACTACCCATATCGGTGAATGCACGCCCCAGCCAGTTGCACACATCCCCCGCCGTCAATGACTGAATACTTTCATTGCCATGACTGATAGCGAGCTCTGCGGCCCGGCCAGACAACCAAGCTCCCATGCGTGCTGCGTCTTGAGGCTCCAACCCCTGAGCCAGCAAAGAGCTGATAACTCCAGTCAGCACATCACCCTGACCACCGCTCGCCATACCTGGATTACCAGTCGCATTGAAATACACAGGTGAGCCCGAGCGCGCCACTAGTGTGTGAGCACCCTTGAGAAGTAGAGTCGACCGATCATATCGTGTCGCAAACGCCTTTGCGATATCAATCCGGTCTAGCCCTGCCCACTCAGGAAAAAGCCGGGCCAATTCTCCCGGATGGGGTGTTAATATAAAGTTGGGCCCCATGCACTGCTCGGCACCCAGATCCGATCCCTTACCAGCTGCCGTATTTGCAATGCGATTCAAGCCGTCTGCGTCAATGACAACGGGGATACTCATGCGTTGTAGAAGATCCAGAAAAGATGTTTCAGACCCCTTACTGCCGCGACCTAAGCCTGGGCCTATTGCAAAGGCGTCAAACTCTGCCGGATTGATGTCAGCTAATGTTGAGATTGGTCTCAGCATCACCTCAGCGGGTAACATCGGGGCAAGCAGCTCATAAATCGACTCATCGGCAAACAAAGTCACTAAGCCAGCCCCAGCACGGAGTGCCCCTGTGGCACACAAAACAGCAGCGCCCAACATGCCACGAGATCCTGCCAAAATACCGACTCTGCCGGCATCTCCTTTATGAAAATCATGGTCTCGCCGTGGCAAAATCCCTTGCAGGCTATGAACATCGTTAAGGCATAAATCACCACCTTCCGGAACGGGAAGTTCGGTGAGGGCAATAAGCTCAATCGAACCCGTATGATTGACTGCCAAAGAAGAAAAAAGTCCCGGCTTGGGCACGCCGACAGTCAATGTGAGATCAGCTTTAACCGCACCATCATAGACTTCTCCCGTATCGCCATTAAGGCCGGAAGGAATGTCCATTGCGATCGTTTGTGCCGCATGATTTTCACGCGCATCATTCATCCATGCTGCCAACTCTGCCAGCGGTGGACGTAGTGGGCCATTCGCACCAATTCCCAACAAACCATCAAGTAAAACCAAAGGATGACCCGCATGGCACACAGGCAAGGAACTATTCATCGGGCAATCACCCAGCTCGCGGATTTTTTTGCGTGGCAATGCTCCCAGCTCGGCACTTTTGTGCAAACAACGAATACTTACTTTCCATCCTGCATCGGCTAAATAACGGATTGCCACCAGCGCATCACCGCCGTTGTTGCCTGAGCCAATACAGGCGATGACCGTTCCCTTTGACGAAAAGCGCCGAACAATCGCATCAGCTATTCCCCGCCCAGCTTTCTCCATCAAACCCTCTGGCGTTGCCCCGTGCTTAAAGGCATCGTCTTCAAGCTTCCGCATTTCCGCACATCTTAAACTTCCCATAGTCAGAATCAGTTAATCATGAAAATCACATCAACACGATCAGCAATTTAACATCAAAATGCTTCAACAAAAAAGTATAGAAGCGCCTAAACAGAACATGCCGGCAAATGAAAATCACTTGCCGGCATGCGTAATCGATAAGTGGCGCAGGCCGCTCGCTACTTCTTTTTGACTAATTTCTCAAGACTCTTGACCACGCCGACATCTTCAAGAGTAGTCATATTGCCTGTGACTTTTCCAGTGGCCACCAGCTCCTTGAGCAAACGACGCATGATCTTACCCGAGCGTGTCTTGGGTAGTGCCGGAGTGAAGTATACATCATCGGGCTTAGCGATCGCTCCGATTACCTTGCCAACATGGTTGCGAACTTCCTTGAGCAGATTATCCGTGCCCTCGATGCCTGTCTTCAAGCTGACAAAAGCGACAACCGCCTGCCCCTTGATCTCATGCGGGCGCCCCACCACAGCGGCCTCAGCCACTGCCTTATGGGAAACAAGTGCACTTTCAACCTCAGCGGTGCCGAGACGGTGACCTGAGACATTGAGCACATCATCGAGCCGTCCGACGATCGTGAAATTCCCCTTCCTGTCACGGATAGCACCGTCGCCAGCGGTATACATACCGGGGTAGTCACTCCAGTAAGTGTCCTTATAACGTTTTTTATCACCGTAAATCGTGCGCAGCATACCAGGCCATGGCTTGCGGATGACCAGACGGCCCCCTTCGTTCGCCTTACACTCCTGACCGGCTTCGTCAAGAATAGCAGCATCGACACCAAAGAATGGCATGGTGGCAGTACCCGGTCTAATCGGAGTGCAGCCAGGCATCGGAGAAATCATGATCGCTCCAGTCTCGGTCTGCCACCAGGTGTCAACAATCGGGCAGCGGCCGCCACCAATCTTATTGTAATACCACATCCATGCCTCAGGGTTAATCGGCTCACCGACGGTTCCGAGAAGGCGTAATGATGACAGGTCGTGTTTTTCCACCAGCTCATCACCAGCTTTGATAAAGGCACGGATAGCGGTAGGCGCGGTGTAGAAAATTGTCACTCCATAATCTTCGACAATCTGCCAGAAGCGCGAGAAGTCAGGAAAATTGGGTGCTCCCTCATACATCACCTGAGTCACTCCATTAAGCATCGGCCCATAGGTGATGTAGGAGTGTCCAGTGATCCAACCAACATCCGCCGTGCACCAGTAGACATCGTCATCACGCATATCAAAGATGTATTTGCAAGTAGCATAGGTGTTCACCATGTAGCCGCCTGTCGTATGTAAAATACCCTTCGGCTTACCCGTTGACCCTGATGTGTAGAGAATGAAAAGCGGATGCTCACTATCAAAGAACTTTGCCTTGTGTGTGCCGGCAACCTTGGCCGTCTCGTCATGCCACCAAACGTCACGGCCACGCTTCATCTTGACCTTGTTGCCAGTGCGCTCGAGCACGATGACTGTCTTTACGATCTTATCTTTTTTCAGGGCCTCGTCGACGTTGGCCTTGAGGTCAACCACACCACCGCGGCGCCATCCGCCGTCAGCTGTGATCACACAGGTTGCTTCAGAGTCATCTAGGCGATCCTTAATGGATTCTGCAGAAAAACCACCAAAAACAATAGAGTGCACTGCCCCGATCCGGGCGCAAGCAAGCATGGCCACCGTGGCCTCCACAACCATTGGCATATAAATGAGCACACGGTCCTTAGATTTGACTCCATTCGCCTCCAACACATTGGCGAATTTGCAGACTTCACGTTGCAGCTGACTGTAGGTCAGTGTGCGTTTGTCACCCGGCTCACCCTCCCAGATGATCGCAGCCTTATTGCCACGCCCTTCATCAACATGGCGATCAACACAGTTAACACATACGTTGGTCTTGCCACCCACAAACCACTTTGCATAGGGGGCTTTCCAATCCAAAACCTTACCCCACTTCTTATCCCAGCTGAGCTCTTTTGCCTCGCGGGCCCAAAAAACATGAGGCTTCTCCACTGACTCTTTGTGCATGCGCTTATATTGCGCCATGCTGGATACACGAGCTTTCTTAGAAAACTCCTTGGAGGGTTTAAATTCGCGGTCTTCGCTGAGGTGGCTTTCGATATTTTTACTCATAATAGGCTAATCTAAGTTTGCTATGATTAACAAAACCTAGACAGCTATTAACAAGAGGACAATCTACTTTTTCCTCCTACGAGATACTTTTTTAGCAGCCCGTTTGATTCTCGGGTCCGCTGTCTTGCGGCCAGCTGTTTTCCTAGCATCTGTTTTTTTCGAAAAGCGCCCCACTTGATTACGCCCTGCCTTAGTGGCTGGACGATTTCTCACTGCACGAACCACATCTGCTGGCGCCTTACGCTGCGGGGGGTTTTTACCAAGAGCCTCAATTTCAGCCTCATCTAGATGACGCCAGCGACCCAGCTCAAGGCGCGTATCTTCAAGCATACCGATGCGGATACGCACCAGCTTGGTTACTTTGAGATGCACCGCATCAAACATATAGCGGATCTGACGTTTTAAACCGGTTTCTAAAACCACTTTGACTCGGCGCGGAGAGATACGGCGCACCGCCTTTGCTTTCGCGCGGCCCTCGGGAGTGTGCACACCCTTGATGAGCTGATCCATCACCTCGTTAGGGAATGCTTGGTTGAGCGTGACCACGTATTCCTTTTCAACTTTCTGTGCCGGGTGTGTCAACTTCAGCGCTAGATCACCATCATTGGTGAGCACGAGTAGCCCTTCAGAGTCCTTATCTAGACGACCCACATTTTTAAGGTGCTGCAATTTAGGAGGCAAAATATCGTAAATAGTGCCTCTACCCAATTCATCTTGCGCGGTGCATACGAGGCCCGCTGGCTTGTTGAGTAAAATAACCTCAGTGGTCCGCGGGCTGACATTCTTACGCCCAACACGAACCATATCATCTGGCCCGATTTGAGTAGCCGGATTTTCACAGCGGCTATTGTTCACAAAAATGTTGCCTTCCTGAATGAGCGCATCGCATGCACGTCGAGAGCCCACTCCACAAGAAGCGAGGTATTTATTGAGCCGGGTGCCCTTTGTTGGTTCTGACATGATACTAGTGAAAATTCTGCGGTTTAAATTGCCTTGAGGCTATGCTGCTTTCAATCCTGATTTCCTGCGCAAACAGGGCCAAAGGTATGGAGCAAAGAAAACCCGCCCAATGATTTCATGGGGCGGGTTGAAATAATGTGCTGCGCGGTTGTAACGCTTAAGCCTCAGGCTTTGTTTTGGGAAGGCCAATAGGGCTCTTTCCTTTTTGCCATTGACCGCGCTCCTTGAGCAACTTGATGCGTTCGAAACGCTTGAGCACGGAACGCTTGCCGCCGGCTCCTCCTGTTGATTTGAGTGATGAATGTTTAGACATAGCTTTTCTGGTTTGCTGTGTTGAATAAAAGATAGATTAGCGCTTGGAGAACTGGAACTTCTTACGAGCACCTGGCTGACCGTATTTCTTACGCTCTTTCTGACGAGGATCGCGGCGCATGAGGCCAGCTTCCTTCAGTGCAGGGCGAAGTTCTTCATCCTGCTCACAAAGTGCACGAGAAATGGCCAATCGGATCGCTCCTACTTGTCCGGCAATACCTCCACCTTTGACGGAGATAACAACATCAAACTTGTTGACCAACTTGGCTTTTTGAAATGGCTCTAGAACTAAGTTCTGGAGTGTTACGGTTGGCACATACTCCTCAAAGGGACGATGATTAACGGTGATTCTTCCGCTGCCTGAAGTGACCCAGGCACGGGCAACTGAGGATTTACGGCGACCTGTGGCGGTATATGTAGTGGCTTCGCTCATGAAAATAATTTGGTAAATAGTTAGTTAGTAGCTCGGTAACAGTGAGTTACTTGATTTCGTAAACTTCGGGTTGTTGTGCTTCGTGAGAATGCTCTGCGCCCACTACCACTTTGAGCTTCTTGAAGATAGCATCACCGAGTTTGTTGTGGGGAACCATACCGCGAACAGCGCGCTCAAGCAGTAGCTCAGGACGGCGGGCACGAACCTGCTTGGGAGTCTCGACTTTTTGGTTGCCGACGTAGCCAGTGTAACGAGTGTAAATCTTCTCACCCTCTTTGTTGCCGGTAAGAACAACTTTTTCAGCGTTGGTGATGATGACGTAGTCACCCGTATCAACGTGGGGAGTGAAGATAGTTTTGTTTTTACCGCGCAGTAGATTGGCGGCTTCAACAGCGACTTGACCGAGCACCTTGTCTTGGGCATCGATCACATACCATTTGCGCTCAACATCTTGAGCTTTGGCTGAAAAAGTTTTCATTAGTTTTTTAGTTTATTATTAGTGACTTGCATGCCCAATTAGCGGACAAAACAAGACGGCTTCCCAGGGTGAAAATATCCACCCACCTCTTATCGAGGGGCGCGCAAACTAGGAGCGAGGCAATTCTGCAGGGCTCGCCCGAATTTCTTGTCTTCCAAGGGCATCAGAGGGTTCAATTGACAAATTCATCTGATTTCCGCATCATTCATGCCGTGCAGAATCCTGAGGAACTACCAGACCAAGCAAATGCCCCCGAAAAGCAAAAGTCTTTCAGGACAAAGCTTTGGGAAATCATTTTTGAAGCTGAAACACCATCGGGGAAGTTTTTTGATGTCGCCCTGCTCTGGGTGATTGCGGCATCCGTCTTGGCAGTCATGCTCGAGAGCGTGGAAGGTATTGATGCCGTCTACCATGAGTGGCTCGCTACGGCCGAGTGGGTATTTACTATTATTTTCACCCTGGAATACCTACTTCGAATTTGGCTAGTCCGGCGCCCACTCAAATACATCTTCAGCTTTTATGGTATTGTTGACCTGCTTTCATGCCTACCAAGCTATATCGCACTGGCATTTGGTGGTGCTACTCCATATGCCGTGATTCGCCTACTGCGGCTTTTGAGAATGTTCCGAGTCTTGAAGATGGTCTCCCACGTGCGAGGCGCAAACACCATCATGCGTGGCCTTGCTGCCTCGAGAGCTAAAATCACCGTTTTCTTCTTTGCTGTATTAATTCTCGCGATGATTGCCGGCACGCTGATGTTTATTGTTGAGGGAAGTCAGGACGACTCCTCATTTACCAATATCCCCGTAAGCATCTACTATTCCATTGTCACCATCACCACACTGGGCTTTGGCGATATCACACCACAGACTGCACTTGGGCAATTTTTCACCTCCATCATGGTTCTTGCTGGTTACGCCATCCTTGCCGTTCCCACAGGAATTGTTGCCAGTGATATGATACGAGTTGCAATGCGTCCTGATGAAACAAGTGACGCCTGCCCCGGCTGCGGTGTCCACGGCCATCTGCCAGATGCCTCATATTGCAGAAAATGCGGCGAGCATCTAGTGCCTGAAGCCGAACCCGAGCCACCAACAAAAAGGTGATTTGCCAAGGTTTTTGATTTACCCACTAGCTTTGACCGTGTTTGACTCCAACATGTGGGTTTGGTCAAAATTATCGGGAATTCAGTGGATGGACGCGTGGGAGGATCGTTTCCACGGTAATCCAAACACAGTTATCACCCGGCTCAAAACGAACAAAACCGTTCGTGTAGAGGTATACACCGAGACTGAACAAGAGGCGCAGGACATCAAAAAACAGTTTGGCGGCAGTATTCGTAAACTGGTTCACAAAAACTGGGCGGCAATCACTGAGCCCTCAAGCCCACCCATCAAGATCAGAAGCTCCATCATCATCACGGGATCACGGGATGATGATGCTCGCCACAAGCTTGCTGGGGATTTCCCTGGTAGACACATTGTGCAGATCCCAGCTGATATGGCTTTTGGCACCGGCGATCACGCCACCACCTCCACCTGCATGCGCTTCCTGGTGGATGTTGCCAAAGAACGCTCATCTACTGACTGGGACCTACTCGATCTAGGCACCGGCACTGGCGTAATCGCGATCGCTGCCCGTATGCTCGGAGCTCATCACTGCCACGGCATGGACTTTGACCCACAGGCGGTGAAAGTGGCGCGCCGCAACGTGCGACGCAATGAAGTGAGTTTGGTCAAAATATCCGAGGTCGACGTTCTCGACTGGAGTCCAGAACGCAAATGGCCTGTCGTTGTTGCCAATCTATTTTCCACCATACTTCAGCAAGCATTTCCCGTCATTGCTAAGGCTATGGAAAAAGAGGGAGATATTATTGTTTCAGGCATCCTCCACGACCAATGGGATGAAACCAATGCTATTGCTAAAAAATCGGGGCTTTTGTTTTCCAAAATTGTGCGCAAAGGCAAGTGGATGACAGCTCGAGGCACTTATTCCCCATAACTTGGGTGCAATAAATCATGCCAACAATTTACCATTTGGCTTGCATCAGAAAAATTATCAGATAACCAATCTGCACCATCTCGCAGGGAGGTGTGCTGTGAAAATCACTGTTACTCCCTCTGCGGGTTAACATATTAACTGTTTTCAAAACATACAGCACCATGGATTCCATCTCATCACGCGTCAACAAAGTCGCCCCCTCCCTTACCCTCTCAGTCACCAACCAAGCCAAAGCTATGAAAGCTCGCGGCGAGGAAGTTTACGGGCTAGCCGGTGGCGAGCCAGATCAGGACACTCCTGACTTCATCAAGCAAGCGGCTATTCAAGCGCTGAACGAAGGCAAAACCAAATACACTCCAGCTTCAGGTATTCCCGAGCTCAGAGAGGCAATTGCCAACAAGCTCATGACCGATAACGGCGTCGAATATGATCCCCGTCAAATTGTGGTCAACTCAGGCGCTAAGCAGTCCTGCTTCAATGCTATTCTTGCCGTATGCGAAGAAGGTGACGAAGTCATCATTCCTTCACCTTATTGGGTGAGCTATCCAGAGATGGTTCGTCTCGCAGGCGCTGAGCCTGTTTTTGTTGAGACCACCGCGGAAAACAACTGGAAGATTACTCCCGAGCAGTTCGAGGAAAACATGACCGGCCGCACCAAGATGATCATCCTCAACACCCCAGGTAATCCCACTGGATCTGTCTACACTGCAGACGAGCTTCGCGCCCTCGGTGACGTCGCCCTTTATGAGGACATCATCATCCTCGCCGATGAAATTTACGAACATCTTGTCTATGGTGATACCAAGCACACCAGCATCGCATCCCTTGGTAAAGACCTGTATGACCTCACCATCACCGTAAACGGTTTCTCCAAGGCTTATTCAATGACTGGTTGGCGCGTCGGTTACACCGCAGCTCCAAAACCTATTGCCGAGGCCATGTCCAAGATCCAAGGCCATACTACATCCAATGCAACAACCTTCGCTCAATATGGTGCCGTTGCTGCACTTGAAGGAGGCAAAGACTTCATCAGAGATCTTAATGCTGAATACGATGTTCGTCGTCAATTTGTCTATGGCCGCCTGAGCGCCATTCCCAACATCAAAGTTACCGAGCCACAAGGCGCATTTTATTGCCTCGTCGACACCGAACAACTCGGCCTCAAGTCCGTCAACCTATGCGACAAGCTGCTTACCCGTTACCGCGTGGCTGCAGTCCCAGGTATTGCCTTTGGTCATGACAACAGCATCCGCTTAAGCTACTGCACCACCTTGGATGTATTGAACGAAGGCCTCACTCGATTCGAAGAATTCTGTAAGGCTCACTAGTCTGAGGCCTCAGAAAAACTTCTCATTATACAAATCACAACAGACGCGTCACACTTACGAGTGGGGCGCGTTTTTTGTGTGCCCTGTAGCCGCCTAGCTGTAGTTGACGTGGTCTAAGATCAGCCCGTCTGGAGGAGCACATAATGGAGATCTACCGTGAGGAAGATCAGATGTTTGATCCAGTAAGCTTTTAAGGTCATCTAGTCGTAGGCGTCCTTGGGCCGCATAAACAGCTGAGCCCGTCAGCAACCTCGCCATTTTGTAAAGAAAGCCATTGCCGCAAAATATGATCTTGTAGCCTTCTTCTGTAGTTACCAGCTCACACTGACTCAATACCCTAACGTAATCTGTATCCTCAGTCTCATTTCCTCTCTTGGCCGCAAATGCCTGAAAGCTATGCTCACCCTGCAATATGTTGAGTGCCTTAGCCAATGAATCAGCATCGAGCTGACGGGGCAAATGCCATGCTAACCCGGCACTCAAAGGAGGTAATACCGGAGCTAAACACAAATCATAGGTATAGGTCTTTGTAACCGCCCCAAAGCGCGCATGAAAATCCTTCGGCACTTCCTCACAGTCCATCACCCGAATAGCAGGCGGCAATTTACTATTCACAGCAGGCAACCAATTATAGGCATTCATACTCAACCCATCTGGCACATCAAAGTGCGCCACCTGACCAAGCGCATGCACGCCCGTATCGGTTCGCCCTGACCCATAAATGCGAACACTCTGCTTAGCCACCTCGGAGATGCCCTTCTCCAAATAATCCTGAATCGTGTTGCCGCTTGGCTGTGTCGCCCATCCCTCGTAGGGACGCCCATCATAAGCTAATGTCATCTTTAGTCGCACAACTTGATTCTAGACAGCTTTGGAAAAAGAAACAACCCCACCTTCATCAAGGCGGGGCTGTTTCACAAAAGCGATCTGGAGCAATTCTAATTACTGGCCGCGGCCAAAGATCACCGTGTAAATGGTTTTAATGATAATGATGATATCGAGCATCAATCCATGTTTGCGGACATAATAGAGGTCATAATAAAGTTTTTCCAGAGTGTCTTGATCACTGGCCCCGTATGAATAATTCACCTGCGCCCATCCTGTGATACCAGGTTTCACGGCATGTCTAAAATGATAATAGGGAAACTTCTCCTCATAACCCTTAACTAGCTCAGACCACTCAGCCCTAGGACCCACCAAACTAATATCACCCTTGAGCACATTCCAAAATTGAGGCAATTCATCAATACGTGTCTTCCTGAGGAACTTGCCTATTGGGGTCAATCGACTGTCATTTTTTTCCGTGTACATCGAGCCTTCCTCGGTGCGCACCTTCATCGAGCGGAACTTATAGAGAGTAAAGGGAACCTCTCTGAGGCCAATACGCTCCTGCCTGAAAATCACAGGACCGCGGCTAGTGAGCTTCACCAGCAGTGCGGCGCCCAGCATCAAAGGCCAAAAAACAGTGATCCCGATAAGAGCAAATGCAATATCAAGAGCACGTTTTATGCGATCGTAGGTGTTGTTATGCGTCGCAAATCCGCCTTTCAAAGCCCAGCCCATATTGACTTCACGGGGAGATACCAATTTCAAATAATCACTCAGATAAGCATCGTATGAGCAGACGTTATTGCCATTGAACTGGGCAACCGCTAACCTCTTAACCAAATTGTACGGCATCTGATCTGGCGTATAAGTCACCACATAATTCTCCACGTAGCGACCATGCATCGATGACTGAAAATTCATCTTAGTAAGCGACTCCAGCACTGGGGACTCAGGATCATCCTCAATCAAATGCTCGCCCACATCAGAATCGAAAGGGTCGATGACAATCACCTCATGACTCACCGATTCCCTTTTTAACCTCTGGTACAAATCCTGCGCAGCCCAGCCTTTGCCAATAATACAAAAAGCATTACCACGTTGATACTTCAATTTTACTTTACCCAGGATGAAACGGTATGCCATCGACAAGATGGGAAAGGCAATCAATGGCACCGCTACCACAAAACGTGCCGAGTTCATGACAAACCCATAACTAACTACCGAATAGATCACCAAAAAAACCGCAATAAAAACTCCACTTGAAACGATGATGTGCTCGCTCACAAAACGAAATGTTTTGGTGTTGGTTCGATAGTTGTAGCCGCCGATCAGAGCTACCCCAAGAATGCTCATCATCTCAATGACTAACAAAATCCTTCTGCTCACCGTGGTGAGTAGCTGTTCATCATATCTAATGTAGTTGGCAATGATGAAGATGGAGGCAATGAGCCATACATCAAATATAATCAGTGCTGCTGGATAGACATGGCGAATAATATCGCGCTTCCAATGCAGCACCCGCCCCTGTTGATGTTTGTCCGCATCATCAAAAACAGACCCCATCGCCATGTCCGACGTATCGTCCAAGGCTATGATACTGCCAATATTATCGGAGTTGTCTTGGCCTGCATTACCAGTGTTACGATATTCGGGAATCATCGGTGTGTGTGTAAAAAATGCGATAAAATGACGCCCAGCGCCCATTATTAAATAAAATATTAGTTAAGCTGCGCCGTTGCGTCAATATTTTAAAATGCGTAAGCCGGATGGCTTATCATTATAGCGCATTTACTTGTTGCTGTAAAATCTGGTTGTATTCCCGCGCCTTTTCAAGATCTCCAAGTTCGCTGTATGACCGGACCAAAATTTGCAAAAACTCCGTGCGATATGGTCCTGATATTTTGTCAATATGCTTTTCCAATTTCACGATGATTTCATACCAGCGCTGCTTTTCAGCTAGGACCAAGCATTGGAATTTTAGATTGCTACCCAATGGCACCTCATCAATTTGCGCCGCTAAATCAAGCAATGCAATGGCTTGCCTCCAACTTGGATCCCGACCCAAAGACATTTTGAAAGAACCTGCGATTGGCTTTTGCGTGTATTGAAGCGCTGCATATTCTAGCACCCTTAGAGAATTAATTTTATGGGCGCAGGCTAAACGGAAATGAAAATCCGCGGTATCCATATACCCTTTCTTCCAGGCATTAATGCCGAGAAGAATATGGCCAGTAGCAACACCATCACCTTGAATAAGAGCCTCACGAATACGCTGCTCTGGCATACTGCCAATATACAAGATGAATTGTCCGATTTGGGGGGGCATCACCTCTGCAACCGACAAGGCCTTATCAAAAGAAATGAGCGTTCTGTGGTGATCAGAATTGCCAGGCTTCTGAAATAGGGTCCGCCCAAGCAAAAGATAGGACTGCGCCATGATCGCCTTTAATTCTGAATCGTCAGGATTGAGCGCCAATTTCTTCTCCATCAGAGATATCAAGCCTGTCAGGTTTTCATCAATCAATGACAAATTGCCACCGGCATCAGACAAAATACTCAGAGCATCAAGATTCACCTTAAGATAGTCCTCCTTATTGACATCATCTGAATCCAAGCTTGCCAGCGTCTTACTCGCAGCCTCTCTAGCATTAAGCTTTTCATTATTGCGCAAATAAATACTACCTCGCAAAACACCCATTCGGTAATCGGTAACCCCAAGCTCATTCAAAATGTCTAGGGCTGCTTTGGGGCGGTCAGCACGGTAATACACATTCACCAGCTGCATCTTCATTCTTTTAATCTCTTCGGCATTATCACTCAGGGTGATTGCCTTTTTGATATGATCAATAGCACGTGGCACATTACTACGTCCTCGCGATCTATCCGACAGTAGCGCCGTAGCAGACCAAAGATGCGTCCGGGGTGAATTAAGCTCAGTAGTCAGGCGCTGGCGCAGCATGTCCCTTCTCGGAATATTCCCCATCTCATTAGCTGCAATCATTGCTGCAAACAACATAGCTTCATCTCTCTGATACGCTCTGACAGTTAGCAGCTTCCCTGCTAAGAAATCAGCTTTTTTGTTATTCCCAACTTGCAGAGCCGACATCATCGTCTTCCGGTATTGCTTATAGAAGTCCTCCTCACTCATACTATTGGCGAGGAAAAGTGTCGAAAAAATCCACACTAATAAAATGATCATTGGCGATGCAAAGGCAAGGTGCTTCCAGGCTCGTGTGGTGAGCCAGAACATCGATAAATCAAGCAGGGCCTGAAACGGAACAAACAAAAAGCCTAAGCGCTTGCGAATACGCCGACCTAACTCATCGGGAATGAGCCGCGATAGCTGCCATATCAAAAAAGCGGGAAATCTGGTTAAAAGAACCCAAATGTAACGCAAGATGGATTTGTGCTTTAGCTTAGCAAGCCTGTGTTGACCGTATGGGTTATTCATTATTTTGTCTTTAATGAGCTGCTACTATTTAGGGCTATGACTGGCGATTGCCCTTCTTATTTGCTCGCGGAAATCGACATACATGAGCCTGATTTGCTCCTTGGTTGCCTCGTCTAGGGGAAGCGGATTAGCGACCATGCACTGGGTCTGGTAGAGTGTCCGCCGGTCTTGGTCATAGGCATCACCAAATGGTGGAGTCATCTGATTGCGTTGAAGGCGATAAACGAGCATCGAGAGATCATGCTTTGCTGGCTTTGGAACTACGGGACTACCGAGGTGGTCACAGTTACTACATAAAATGAAGCCCGCATTGCCATTGGGCAGAAGCATATCTGTCTCAGAAGCCTGCCATTCAAAGGCAGGCAACTTCCTCACAATTTTTTCATCCACAAGCTGCCAGCCCACCTTGTAATAACAGCGTTTCACATCATGCCATTCATGAAACGGATAATCTAAGGAGAAAGTAACCGTTAATCCGTTGTACTTTAGCCGCCAGGTGCTGGAGAAAGCCCCCCACACATTGGATGCGTCTCGCCTCTCCGTATCATAACTGGTAAGTTCCCAACCATCACGATCAGGAACAAATGAATTTTCGCCCAACTTCGTCAGGCCTTCTTCATCATGCATAAACTCCATTTTGGTCACGGCTTGGCGATAGTATTTAACGACTGCCTCCATCCCAATCAAAGATGTCAGTATCACCACGATCACGACAAATGAAACACGACCAATTTTGACAGGCCTCAAAGAGACAAAGTAACCAAAAATACGGCCCAACTCTATATTAGAGACCGATGTCCAGATTCTAGCAAATGGGCTTTTGGCTCGCCTGATCATATCGCTATCGACGACATCTTTCTTTGCTCGAGAATAAAGGAAGCTAACCAGCGCATCCGTGCACAGCACCAAAAAGACGCCCAGCATCAATGACATCAGATGGTAAATGCCAACATAAGCACCCTCCAAGAGATCTAATCCATATCTGATCTTGATGTTAAGAACGATGTAGATGCGCAAAATGTTCAGCACCCAGGTCGAGACGATAGACATTAACAAAACCACCAAGCAGTGTGAAAGGCGCCTATTTCTCGCCACACAAACCGCGGCGGCACATGCAATCATGCTTACTAGAGAAACCCAACTACTGCAGATGTGATCTATACGAAAATCATAAGTAGGAAGACTTAGGACATTACCCTGAACAATGTGAGTCGTGCCCCCATAATCGAGCATTTTTGAGGCAGTCGTTGCACTCAAATTCTCCATCCACACCATGATCCTAAGCGTCATCTGGTAGGGGGGCCTCAACAGCAAGCAGAGGAGTAATAACAAGCCCAACAAATTCTCTACTTTTCTAAATGATGAGATGTAGAGAGCTGCCGTTACCATGATAGCCAACCATGCCATTGTGGCGGCATATGGCACATAATACAAAAGAGCAAACAGCATCAAGAATATCGCTGTCACAAAACTCAACCATAAAGCCCATCGCGGAGCATAGGTATGAGCAATCGGCGCACGCCGCCAACGAAGTATGAACATCACTATGACAACAAAAGCCAACAACGGCCATAGCCTGTAGCTATCCCTCTGCTGCAGAATATCAAAATACACACGCAGCATGGGCAGCCACAATATCGCCGCTAAAGCAGCAACCACCCAAGCTTTCCATTGACTCTGATTATTATTTTCTGACGTCATTTTTTTCGATCAAGTCAACATTGGAGCTCATACTCACTGGGCTTTTTTTACCGCTAGTTTCTGGTGCTGTTGAGCTATATCTGCTTGCCCGATGGCCCTGTAGGC
>JAACFN010000049.1 GCA_009937455.1 Verrucomicrobiaceae bacterium
AGCATTGTGATGACCAACTTTGTAGATTTTGATGCCCTCTATGGACACCGCCGCGACATCAATGGCTATGGTAAGGCATTAGAAGAATTTGATCGCCAACTGCCCTCATTGTTTGAGAAAATGAATGCTGATGATTTGCTCATCCTGACTGCTGATCATGGTAATGACCCCAGCTGGCACGGCACAGACCATACCCGTGAGCACGTCCCCATTCTACTCTACCAACATGACATGCCCTCAACGGACCATGGTTTTCGAGAAACATTTTCAGACATTGCTCAAACAATCTCTCGCATCTTCAAGCTATCACCCTTTAAACATGGTAAATCACTGGATATTTAAATTTTAAACGCAAACAACTCACTACCTCATGACTCCACATATCGAAGCAAAACCTGGCGATTTCGCCCCTACATGCCTACTCCCAGGAGACCCCCTGCGCGCCGAATATATCGCTGAAAATTTCTTAACCGATGTCAAAAAAGTAAATGCCATACGCAATATGTTCGCCTTCACTGGTAATTACCAAGGCACACCTGTATCTGTCATGGGAAGCGGCATGGGCATCCCTTCCATCTCCATCTACGCCAAAGAACTCATCACTGAATATGGTGTCAAAAACCTTATTCGTGTTGGCAGTTGCGGAGCCGTTAGCTCCTCGATCAAAATACGTGACATCCTCATTGGCATCGGTGCAAGCACCGACTCCGGAGTGAACCGCCAACGCTTTCAAGGTTTTGACTACGCCGCGATCGCAGATTACGACATTATCAAAGCACTCAACACAGCAGCCGATACACTCACCATCCCTGTAAAAAACGGTAATTTGTTTTCTTCCGATCTCTTTTACACGCCCAATTCCTCGATGTTTGATACCATGGAAACCATGAATATTCTGGGCGTTGAAATGGAGGCGGCTGGGCTCTACGGTATTGCAGCCGAATACGGGGCCAAGGCAGCAAGCATTTGCACCGTATCCGACCACATTCGATCCGGTGAATCCACCAGCCCTGAGGAACGCAAATCCAGCTTTGAGGAGATGATGCGTATCGCTCTTCATGCGGCCAAGCAATTACACACTGAAAGCTCAAACGCATCATGAACTCCACCGAACTAGCAAAGCTGGCATCATCAGCTCGCCTACTGGCCTACGCACCTTATTCAAAATTCAAGGTTGGCGCTGCATTATTAGCTGAGGATGGTAAAACCTACACCGGCTGCAATGTTGAAAACGCATCCTATGGCATGAGTATGTGTGCCGAGCGATCGGCCGTGTTCAAGGCCGTATCCGAGGGACAGCAGTCATTGAAGGCTATCGCCCTGTCTGTATCGGGATCAGGAAGCCCATGCGGGGCCTGCCGACAGGTTCTCCACGAGTTTAATCCATCGATGTTGGTCTATTTGGCCGATGAAACAGGACACATTCACCATGAGACCACACTCAATATGCTCCTTCCCCATGCATTTGGTCCCGAAAACCTAGATTAAGCGCGACTATTCCCTTTCACCATAAGCCAAATTCGCTTATCTCACGTGTAACAAGTTGTTACCATTCATGCGTGTTTTTTTCATACTCTTCAGCAAGGAATTCAAAAACTATTTCCTTACCCCTTTTGGATGGGTCATATTGGGCCTTGTCTCTCTCATGCAAGGTCTGTCCATGACCACCGCAATGGAGAAAATGAAAGACGCCCCGATGAGTGAAAACTTTCTCTTCTTGTCGTTTAGCGCACCGAATTTCTGGTTCTATTTTCTCTTCATTTTCCCTCTCCTGACCATGCGGCTTTTTGCTGAAGAGGAAAAAACAGGCACGCTCGAAACCCTCATGACGGCTCCCGTCACCAGCAGCCAGGTCGTAATGTCTAAGTATGTTGCCGCCTTTGCCTTTTACGCATTGCTCTGGTCCCCCATTCTCTTGCATCTAAAGTTATTTACTCTTGTAACGGGCAACCCTCCACCTGTTGAAATGGGTCACCTGCTTGCCTCCTACGCAATCCTGCTACTCATTGGCAGCTTCTTAATCGCCATTGGCTGTTTTGCCTCCACGCTGAGCTCAAGCCAGATCGTGGCAGGCATCATAACCATCGCCATCATCGTCATACTTTTCTTCCTCGGATTTGTGCCCTATTACACAGGTGAAGGATTCCAAGCGGTGTCCGTATTTCACTATGTAGCTATCCAAGAGCACCTAGCCCTATTTACACGCGGGGTCATTGATAGTCGGCCTATCGTGTATTACCTGAGCATGGCCGCCTTCTTTCTGTTCCTCACTCATCTGACTTTAGATTTCCGCCGTTGGAAATCTTAATGCTCACCCTGCTACCTCTATGCCTGACACAGCAACATCTACATCATCCGCTCGCCCTGTTCGGCGTGTTGGAAGGACGGTTAATGTCATCATTCAAATCAGCCTCTTTGTAGCCGCAGTGGTCGCGGCCAACTACCTTAGCTGCACGAACCATAAACGCTACGACTTAACGGAAAAAAGAAACTTCAGCCTATCGGACTTTAGCGAAAAATTCCTCAAAGGTAAGATGCTTCAAGAGCATCAGTCTCCGGTGCAAGCCATGGTTGTGATGAGACGCACATCGCCACATTATTCAAGAGTTTACCACCTGCTTGATGAATACCAACGAATCGCTGGCGACGCTATCAAGCTCGAGTTCATCGACCCACTCCGCCAAACAGACCGCACGCTAGAGCTAGAAGCTGTCTATGGGATAAAATACAGCGAAGACATGATCATCATCGACGGCCTCGCCAATGAAGAGCTCGCTAACGATGACGGCCAGCCCAACCAGTCACAAACCTCAACTTCTACCTCTGGCCCTAGCGATACAAAAGCTGGCAAAACAGGCCAAAAAACCTCAGGCCATCTGCGCGTCGTTCGCGTCTCCGACCTCTACTTACAAGATGAAAGCCAGACGATTGTCGCATGGCAAGATGAGGATGTAATCACATCGAACTTCATCAGCGCCATCGAAGGATCACCTCGCAAGATCTACCTAGCCGCTGACAAAATGAATATCCAGGCCGATGACGGTGAACCCGCATGGATTGTCCTGAGCCGCATGCTTTTGCAGCAAAATATCGAACTCCGTCCGATACGCCTCGCAGATATAGATACAATACCTAAAGACGCCGAGGCACTTGCACTCATTGGGCCAGCCTATGACCTCAATGAACGTGAACTGAAAATTCTCACAGAATACTGGGACAGGCAACAATCGGCATTATTGATCACACTGGATCCCACTGCTCAAGTTGACAATCTGCGGATCTTTCTCCGCAGTTATGGTATCACTCCACGTAATGATAGAATTATCGCTGTTAAAAATAATCAGTCCCTCTCCAACGTTCAGAGTATTTTCTCGAGGGGAGCTGAAATCAATGCCTCACTCGGCGGAAAATCAACGGTATTCGAAGGCGCCAGCTGCAGCTTAGAGGTTCGGGAAAACGATGACAGACTCCTTAACAAGCGCATCCAACCGATTGCCCTAGTAAAAGCCACCACAGGCTGGTGGGGTGAAACCCGCTTCGATGAGCAGAACCCTGCCTTCAATGTTGAGGAGGACTATTCAGAACCCTTATATCTCTCCGCAGCGATCATTCGTGGACAGGCTACATCTGACGAAACGGCCAACCTTGTTTCGAAAATGGTCGTCATCGGCAATACCGACTTCCTAGCGACCCGTAAAACACGCCCTGAACAAGCCGACTTCATCAAATCGAGTGTCAATTGGCTTATCGGTCGTGAAGAGCTAATCGGAATCGGCCCTAAAAAACTCTACCGGCATAAAATGACGATCCTGCCAGCTCACAATGCATTTATCACGAAGCTAGTACTCATTTTCATCCCTGCTGCGGCATTACTCATATCGTTGATTGTCTGGAACACCCGTCGCGCGTAAGCCCCCCAACTGCTCGTTTTTTAAATACCTGCCTATCACCTCTCGATTGTGCGTATCTCCTTCACCATATTCCTTGCCGTCATCGCTCTCGTGCTTTGTGCATTAGCGGTTGTATTTACAGGTGAAGAATATCGAAACCGGATCTTTGGTAAGCCATTGGCTCAGCCTGGTGAAAAGCTTTTCTCCATCGAAGAGCTCGATAAGGTCAGACAAATCACACTAAGCAATAGCGATGGTGATGAAGCCAACTTCATCATCGAAGACAACCGGTGGATGGCAACCAAACCGTGGCAAGACCGTGCAGACCCTCTTTACATGAAGGCTCTGATGCACTTCACCGCACTGCTGCAAATTGAGGAGATAATACCCAGAGATGAGGTAGAATTAGACGAATGCGGCCTTCAAGACGGCGCTATTAAAGTAGAAATGCGTGATGCAGATGGAAAAACTATCTCTCATTACCAAATCGGAAGGCCCGCCGCTTGGCACATACCGAGCGAAGGTGAAGACAACAAGCTACTTCCCACTCTCTTTATACGCATTCCAAAGGGCGCACAAAAACATAACATTTACGTATGCAGCCAAGAATCCGCTGCTGCGATTGGCCAGCTGTTTAAAAATCAATTCAGCCGGTTTAGAGACCATCACCCGTTTTATTTTAGCCCAAAATACCTAGATAATATCCGTATTCAGAATAATCAAGGTGATGTCGTTGTCTCACGTAAGGATTTGGATTCATCCTGGTCCATCAGCAAACCCCTCGAACTGCGCATTGACCCAGCCAGTCTCAAAGCACTCTTTACTGATCTTGCCCAGCTAACCGCGATCCGCGTAGAGGACCGAGCTAACGTAACCCTGCCAGCGGGTGAAGACACCACAGCCCAAACACGTGAACTATCCATTCACTTTGCGGACGCAAAAAAAGAGATCATTCTCCGTATTTACCCTCCAGCTGAGGACAATGACAATACCGTGCTCGCCACCGTCAGTGACCGCCCTGGCGCCGTCTTTGAGTTACCCCTCACTGCAGATGCTGCAATACCCGACACCACAGCACTTAGCCAACTGCAATCCGGCGTCAATGACCTGCGGGCAAAAACCATGACTCACCTCAATGGGCCCCAACTCAAAACAGTAATTCTGCGGCCAGAAGCAATGACACCCATCATGCTTCAACGCACACCTAAAACAACTTGGCGCGTATTGCGAAGAACCGGATGGAAGGATGCCAACCAAGACGCTGTCATCAATCTAATGACAGCCTTCACGCGAGACAAGGTGCAGAAGTTTGTGACGGATGCCGCCACTGATTTATCACCATACGGCCTTCATCAACCCTTCCTTCAAATCGCCTTTATCAGCTTCAACGATGAAGGCATGAGGGTTGCTTTTGGGCGCGATGCCGATCAGGAAAACATTTACGCCCACATCGTCGGCAAACCTAATATCTGGCAAATCAGCCCTGAAACCTTATCGAAAATATCACAACACTCTTGGCAATGGCGTAGCTCGCACGTTTGGCACATCCCCAAAGTGGATATTACTCAAATTACGATTCAGAAAAAGAATCAGCCAATCACAGAGCTCAGCTACGATCATTTTACAGGCATATGGAAGGCCACTCAGAATGGAGAAGATGCTTCCGCCAGCCTGAACCCCAACAGAGCTGACAAATTGCTCACATTCCTTGATTCGCTCAAAACAAAACGTTGGTTAGGTCCCCTACACACTCAAGCCATGATGTCGCTTGAAAACCCCGAAATCACGATTAGTGTCTCCATGCGTCGTTTCGATGATCAAGGAAATGATTTGCCCCCTATACGTAAGACCTTAAGGGTCTCTCAAACCCCTGGCGGCTATATCAATTTCGCCAAAATAGACAGCTCCCCAATGAGCACTGAGGATCAGGATGAAACGAGCTATTTCCTACTCTCTCCAGAAACGATCAAACAGCTCAGTGTTGAGCTATTTGAATAAAATTCTTTTACCACCATGTCAGGCATCGACCCTCATATCATCCGCAAAGATTTTCCAATTCTTGATCAAACCATCAATGGCAAACCTTTAATCTATCTCGACAATGCAGCTACATCCCAGAGCCCAACACAGGTGATGGAAGCGAGTACGCATTATTACTCCCATATCAATTCCAATATCCACCGAGCGGCTCACAAACTTGCGAGAGAAGCCACTGCGGCACATGAAGCTGCCAGAGAGACCATTGCTACTCATTTAAACTGCGCTCACGCCCACGAGCTCATCTTCACTTCTGGAACTACAGACTCCATCAACTTAGTTTCTAATACGCTAGCACTTTCCGGCAGGATTTCTACGGGTGATAAAATCATCATCTCTGCGCTAGAACACCACGCCAATATTGTGCCGTGGCAAATGTTATGTCAGCGCACCGGAGCAAATCTTGAAATCATACCCATTCACGAAGACGGAACCTTTGATATGGATGCCTACCAAGGCATGCTGGATGAAAGTGTGAAGCTAGTAGCTATCAGCCACGTTTCAAACGCTCTAGGCACTGTCAACCCCGCCTCAAAGATCATATCGATGGCCAAACAGTATGACGCCCTCGTCCTTGTCGACGGCGCTCAAGCAGCCCCCCATTTCAATATCGATGTCCAAGAACTAAACTGCGATTTCTATGTATTCTCGGGTCACAAAATCTATGGCCCAACAGGCATCGGTATCCTCTATGGCAAGGAACAAATCCTCAACGAACTACCACCATGGCGTGGTGGCGGAGAAATGATCAAGGAGGTCACATTCGAGCATACAACATACAACGATCTCCCCTTCAAATATGAAGCTGGAACACCTGATATCGAAGGTGCTATTGCTATGGCTGCAGCGATTGATTATATGAATGCCATTGGCATCGAAAAAATCGCTGCTCATGAAAGCCATCTTGAGCAAAAAACTACCGCTGCATTAAAAGCAGTGGACGGCATCAAACTTTATGGCACAGCACCCCAGAAAGCGGCTGTTGTATCATTCCGTATCGAGGGCATCCACCACTACGATCTAGGAACTCTACTCGATCAAATGGGCATTGCTGTGCGAACTGGTCATCACTGCTGCCAACCACTGATGGCGCGCTATGGAATAACCGGCACAGTACGCGCCTCATTTGCAGCCTACAATACCGAACAAGAGGTGGACGCATTTATCGAAGCGATCCACAAGGCTGCCAGCATGCTGAGATGACCATCATCAGCTCCTAGCTTTTGCTAAACACCGGACACAGTTCTGCATCTCCGCTTGATGCTCTTCGAGTAGCTCTACAAGCCTGAATTGTGTTCTAGCACGGTCAAGATTTTGTCCGTCTTGCTGGATTTTAAAATACATATCACCCTCCAGGTGGTCGGTAAGAAAACGCATACCCGTCTCTAGAGAAATCAAAATGCCCGCAAAGGCCAGGTTATCGAGCTCGACATCACATAAGCAATGGCAGCCATCGATATAACCTTCCGCTAGGGCTTCGAACATAGGCATGCGCACGTCTATCTTACTGAGATCACGCTCATCCTCGGCTGTAGGACTTACCGCAGTGCGAACTAGATCACCAAAATCATAGAGAGACAAACCTGGCATCACCGTATCAAGATCGATCACGCACACCGCCTCATCACTCTCTACATCCATCATCACATTATTGATTTTTGTATCGTTATGCGTAATCCGCACCGGCAGATCTCCGCGTTTTTCTAAATCAATAAACTTAGATAGTATTGCCTTACGTGCTACGACAAAATCAACCTCTGCAGTCACCTCGGCAAGACGACCGCAAGGATCCATATCCACCACCCTCATCAAACGATCGTAGCGCTTTGGAGTATTGTGGAAGTCAGCTATCGTTTCCTCGATATCTTCAACGGGGATATCACTGACAAGGTCTTGAAATGAACCAAAAGCATGCGCTGCTTGATAAGCTTGGCGCGTATTGGCTACCACTTCATAGGTTCTGCAGCCCTCAATGAAATTATAACAGCGCCAGATACCGCCGCCTCTACCTGAGGCAAAAAAACTCCCGCCTCTAGCTGGATAAAGACTTAAGGTCTGCCCCCCGCTGTCACGTTTAACCCGTAATACCTTAGAGTTGATGTGGCTGGTGACCATTTCAACGTTACGCATAACGGCAAGTGGATCCTTAAATACCTTTTCGTTAATCCTCTGGATAATATAACGATGTATGCGCCCATCATCATTTTTAAATGTCGCCTTATACGTGGCATTAATATGACCACTATGCACTTCCTCACCTTCAATAAACTCTCCAGCTATGGCAAATTCACTGGCGACATCCTTAATATGAGAATCGTCGTTAATCATACCCACATTGTTGATGAGGCTTATTGACCCAGCTTATTGATGATCCCAGGAAGTGCCAGCTCGATCACTTCAGCCACTTCCTGATACGCTTCAATACCCATGCCTATGGGGTCTGGAACATCTGCGCCTACAAGCCCTTCATCTTCATCGATGAAATCACAGAGTAAGCTCACAGAGTCAGCGCGCTCAGGGAAATATTCCCTGACAATGGCCGCATGAGACTTTGTCATCGCAATAACCAAGTCAGAACTTGAAAGTAGATGCTCATCTACTTGCCGACTTTGAAAATCTTGCAGGGGTGCTTTTTTTGCCTCAAGTATGCTAATAGTTTCACGACTTGCAGACTGCCCTGGCATTGCACCAACTCCCGCAGAACTGATCTTAATACCCGGGATACCCCCTACAGCCTTGCGCAACAGTGCCTCTGCCATCGGGCTACGGCACGTATTACCGGTGCATACAAATAAAACGTTCTTATCGGACATAGCTTAAAATTGAATCGGCAGAGCCTGCCCTTTGACAAAAAGGCTCATGAGGCATTAAAAACGAAATAGAAATTATTACTTCGTTTTCAAATGCATGGACGTGCGTGTCACTCCGTCTTCTTGGCGCATATGATAAGTCAAACTATCCATCATGCCCAAAGCACTCAGTGTTGTTTCAATCATCTCCTTGTTGGCATTGAAATCCTCAAGCTCTACATCGGACATGAATTCGGCGGCATTTTCCTCAATGAGCTTCAACCACTGCTCTGCATAGCTATGAAGCACCTTCATATCGACATCTAGCCAAACTCCTTGGCGAGATTCTCCACCTCCTTTAGCTGCAAGCGAGGACAATCCCTCCGCGAAGCGTTTTGAAGTCGTCGCAAAAAACAAGTCGTCACTCACTGACACAGACGGAACAAAATCATCGTTCTGAAATGGAATCGGCACGAACCAGGTTTTCAACCCATCCTTCTCGCTACTCATTGGTACCTGCATTGGAATCTCAGCTCCCGTCATCTCACTTGCTTTCTTCAGTAGACTTTCCAGCGCTGTATTGAGACG
>JAACFN010000231.1 GCA_009937455.1 Verrucomicrobiaceae bacterium
ACGGTCATCTGGATGGAGAGGCCTTTGCCGGGTTTGCCATGGTAGACGGGCACTGGTACGAGGCCGACACGACCTTGTGCAATGGCAAAGTGGGCGGGGCCGTCGTGGCCGAGGTAAACAACATCGTCTGTAAAATCAGTGAGGTAAAACTCGGAGAAGGAACCGCCAACACCGAAGAGGTCCATGATCTTCATGGCTTGCACGTTCTTGACCTCATACTCACCGGCGATGGGGATGTTACGCCCAGTCAACAGGGTGTTGCCGGCGATGACAGAAGTGACGATGTTCTCATACTCACCACTGCCCTCGTAGTAGTAGGCCATGGAGCCGAGCTGGTGTTTCTCAATCAGACGATCAAGGGCGACGGAAGTTTGTGCCGCGCGCTCGAGCTCGGATTGCTCACACTCAGCGGACACTTCGAACTTCTGTTGGAACTCTTCGATCTTAGCGGAGACATCCTTGTCGCTGACGGCCTTGCGCAGGTCGGAGAGTTCACACATTTCGACGATCTCAAAGTGGTTGCCGAAGGTGGCAGCCTGCTGGGTGAGGTCTGAGTAGACGTCGAGCATGCCATTGTAATAATGGCCGAGCAGGCCGACGCGGTTTTGTGCCATGCCGGTGGCGACCTTAGCGGCTTCGACCCAGTCGGTGATTTCTTCCCAGGCTTCATTTTCCTGCAGATAGCCGCTGACCACGTGGTAATCGACTTTGGCACGGTTAAAGACGCAGGCGAGCTCAGGCACTGAGCAGGACTGGCAGTGTTCAAGCCAGACGCCGGTCATTTTACCACGGTCACCGAGGGCGTTGAATGCCTCGTAATCGAGCTGAGCGACGGGTTGTAGATTGAGTAGGACGACGGGAACCTTGGCCTTCTGGACAACGGGAAGAACAGTCGAGGAGAGGGCGTAGGTGGAGATGAATAGAAAGATGATGTCGACATCTTCGGTTTTAAAAAGGGCGGCAGCTTCACGCGCTCTTTCTGGTGAGTCGACCATGCCGGCGTCGACGATGTCGGTGCCCATGGTGCTGATACGTTCACGGATCTCACTATGATAGCCAAGCAGCTTGTCGAGTAAGCCGTCAAACTGCGGCCAGTAGGTGTCGAGACCGATGGAGAAGATTCCTGTTTTCATAATGATGAGTTGATGCCTGTTAGTGGGCCCCACTGGAACCTTTGATATAGGCGGCAATGCCTATGATGACGGTGGAGAGGATTAAGGTGCCCAGTGCGGTGTAGAGCAGCTGGCGTGATTTTTTTGATGAGCCTTTCCATTCACCCAGCTTGAGTCCCCAGAGGGAGCTGAAGACAATGATCGATGCCATGTGCAGTGTCCAGCTGGAGAATTTAAAATCTCCCATATTGCTGTGAGCGACGGTGTAGAAGAAGAATTGTAGATACCAGACCAGTCCTGCCAAGCTGCTGAAGAGGTAGTTGGTGCGGAGGGGGATATCGTCGTCAGGAGATTCAATGTCGCGATTGTAAAGGGAGATGTATTCGTAGCCGGATTTGTTTTTGAGGTGGAGGAAGATACACCAGATGAAGTTGGTGGTGAGTCCTCCAGCCATGACCACGATGAGGATGGGAAGTCCCGACCAGTGGGAGACGGTGCCTTGCTCAACGGCATTGGCTCCAATGGGGCCTCCAGCATCAATGGCAAAGGCCATGAAGGCACTCATGATGCCGGCGAAAGCGGCAATCATTACTCCTTTTGAAAAGTTGAATTCCTTAATGGTCTTTTTCTTTTCTTGATCACTTAAGCCTCTTTCTTTTTCCATGCCAGCACGACCTGCAATGGCGATGCCAACGACGGCGACCAAGACACCGAGCAAAACGATTTTACCATCAGTAGGTGTCCAGATGTCACTGACAAATGTGCCTGAGCGGATGGGGGGGATGAGGGTGCCGAAGACGGTGCAAAAACCGAGCGCGATGGCGTTACCTAGACCAACACCGAGGTAGCGGATGGAGAGTCCGAAGGTGAGGCCGCCAACACCCCAGCAAACTCCTCCGAGGTAGGTGTTACGTAGTGTTTCTGAGTCAGCTGCTAGGATCGCCTCAAAGGGGGCAGTCGTCAGGATGAGGGCAAATAGAGTCGGCGCTAGCAGCCAGGAGACAATGCCGTTGGTGAGCCAGTAGGTCTCCCATGACCAGTTGCGAACCTTTTTGAAGGGAACGTAGAAGGAGCCAGCAGCAAGGCCGCCGATCCAGTGGAAGAGGACGCCATAGAGTGCGGTGATCATGGGCAGTTGAAGTTGGTTTAAGTTTAAGTTGCTAGTTCGAGTTTTGCGTGTGGGGGGTGTCGTGTTCGACGGCGTGGGTGGAGACCTCGGTCGGGCGGAATAGGGTTTCACGCAGGGTGCGGCAGACAAACCAAAGGATCATACCGGTGGTCATCAGGATGTGGACCTGGGATATCTTGAGGGTATCAGTAAGTAAAAGCACGGCGGGTAGGATGGTTAGGGCCAGGCCGATCAAGGAGAGGATGTTGAGAATGGTTTTCATAGGTCTAAGTGGTTATGAGTAATAATGAGTTAGATGTTATTGGGCGACAGTGGGTTTTTGTTTGCTCGTGAACAATAGATAGAGGACACCACAAGCGATCCATGCCGGGAGGGTGCAGTAGTGCGGGGTGACATCATGGAATTTAATCAGGTAGAGTGCGATGCTTATTGGGATGGCCCAAGCCAGAAGGATTGCATAATTGATGGCGCCGGCGAACTGATACTTTTGGATAGCATCGGCTGAGCGATGACGGCGGAAGTGCCAGTCAAAAACGATGATGGCACCCACTGGGGCCAGAATAAGGCCGTAGAGCCCGACGAAGGTCAGCAATTTCCAAGCGAAAGCAGGGAATACCCCGGCGATGGTGGCAACGATGCCGGCAGCGAGTGTTACGATAAAGCGGTTGGATCCGGGGATCATGGCTTGGAAGGCGAGGCCGGCACGGTAGATGGTGGGGTTAGCCGTAGTCCAGCCGGCGACGATCACACAGATGATGCCTGCAAGTCCAACGACGTTATTGGCCATCGGTCCGGGCACGGGGTTGATGCTGGTGGAGAGTTTGATCTGGGCGGCAAGCATGAAGGCTGCTGCGATCCATGCCATATAGTGGCCGACATACATGCCGGCGGCGCTTGCCCAGCCGTAGGAGGCTTTTCTTGCGTAGCGGAATACGGAAAGGTCCGCCATGCCAACGTGCATGGCCGCGTTGCAGAACCAGGCAAAGAACATCACGAACCAGAAGCCCTTGCCACCCTCTGCAGATTGGCCATGGAAGCTATCAGTTGTGACGAGGGCGAGCTCGTCAATGCTTGTCACCTTGAAAGCCTCAAGCGCATGTTTGAGTTTTTCCGGATCGGCTCGGACGGCCTCAACCAGTCCCTCGACTGATGTAACGGCAGCTCCATTTACATCCTTAAAGGTGTTGAGGGCTTGGGCAAAGTCGATGGAGGTTCCCCAGACCGCAGTGAGCGATTGCCAGTCGGTTACGCCAAGTTGTTTGATCGCGACGAGTCCACAGGCGAGGAACACCAGCACCATCCATGGAGAGGCGATGTTAGCGAACTTGGAAACGGTGTTGTAGCCACTGGCGGCGACGATCGCAATGACGCTGCCAACGATGAGGGTAATGACAACGAAGGTGATATTATTGGGCATCCAGTCGCCGATGGAGGGCATCGGTATGTCAAAGGGGATACCGACCGCGGTGGCGGACACAGTGATCATGGCGCCGGCGAGAAAGCAGAACAGAATACCGTTGGCGAGGTTGTAGAGTTTAACGAGTCCACCGCCAGCGATCTTCTCCAGATGGAGGTATAGAGTCATGCGGGCCTGAGTCGCGATGGGCGCACAAAGGTAGCGCCATGAGAGAACGGCGAGCAGGTTACCGACCAGCAGTCCCCAGATCACATTGGGGAGTGAGATTCCCGAAAGCAGAAACAGCGGCCCGATCATGAACTCAGTGCCTGCGGCGTGTTCACC
>JAACFN010000050.1 GCA_009937455.1 Verrucomicrobiaceae bacterium
AGAGAACTCAGCCTTAGTCTAAAGCAGCAAATCAAGCACTATCCGCCTTACAAATAATGGCTCCTGAATGCCTCCTTTTTTGAGTTGGAGTTGTCGATTTTGCCGCTAATATCTTGCCCATGGAAGAGACGAGCTCCAAAAAAAATCCACTCATTTATTTCACTGGTATCCTCATCCTGAGTGCCGTGGTTACTTTTTTTCTGATCGATAAATGTTCCTCCAGTAAGGGCACTGCAGAACAAGATAACCGCTCCAAAATAAGCGGCGACTTGGATGGCATTGATAAGCTCGGAAGCATGGAGGAAGGCGACGAGGCAACTGGCGCGACACCTGAGGAACTGATCGGCAAGATCCGTGAAATCGTCCTCACAGCAAACGAAACCGGTAATGCTCAAGCCTTGATCGACTATCTCGGCAAGACCAACTTCACTCGAGCCCAAGCAGAGCAACTCAACAGACTCGCTGCCAGCTCAGGGCTCAAACTTGACCCCTCCAATCCTTTTTCTCGTGTGGCAGGTTATCCTGACAGATGGTCTCTCAACCTTGCTGACAAGAGTAAGATATTCATCGATCTAGAAAAAACCGATGCGGGGAAATGGCAGGTTAAGAATATCATCCTGCCAAAAACCATGCAAAACACGCTCAACAAAGCTCCCAAAAATGAGGATCAACCGGAACCCATAAGACCCCATGGCGATCAATCTGCATTGATTGCTATTAAGCAATTCATCAACGCAATCACCAAGCTCGATGCTGCTGCCGCTGGCAAGTATATTGACGACTCGCAAGTCTCTTATGCCACGCTTGCCGGCCTCTGCATCATTTTTGAAGAAGGTGAATACACCCTTCTGAAAGAAAAAACTCTGCGCAAAATGTTCCTCCGCGATACGAGCTCTGGATGGCTCGTGCGCCTCAAATCTAAAAATACAGGCGAACTGGCTATGTTCTCGATCACCAGCAAGAGAAACGACATCGACTCACCATGGCAAATCACTGAAATCAATCTGGACAACCTACTTGCCGATTACACCCAACGCGTCCTCGGTGGCGATATTTTTTACAGTCCTCTCATCAAAAACCCAAAAGGAGGAGACACCCTGGCCATTTACTTTGACCTCGATGCAAAAGAGCTCACCGCCCGCACCAAGCGCCAGCTCACTATTGTGGCAAACCTTCTTAAGACGAGCGCAGAAAAGAAGCTAACCATATCAGGGCACACCGATGCACTGGGGTCCGATCCATACAACCTTTCCCTGTCACGGGAGCGTGCCGAGCAAGTCATGCAGTTCCTTGCCGAAAATGGCATCAACAAAAAGCAGATGGAAATCGTTGGTTACGGAAAATCAAAACCTCGGCTACCCAATACCACTGCTGCGGGTGATGACTCGCCAGCAGGAAGACGAGCCAATCGTCGCGCGGAGATCCTCCTAGACTTCTAGCCATGCCGAGGAGCACAGCCCAACGCACCCAACAAAGAATTCTCTACGGTGTCGTCATCTCCGTAATGATTGCCATTATAGTTTTGGTAATTCTCGGCAAAACTGGCAGCACAAAAGATTCCCGCGTTCCGGTCAAATCACTCAATTCTGCCCAACAAGCAGATGCCCCTCTGGGCTTCCCACTTCCCAGCACCAAAAAAGCGCCATCTTTTGACCCGCGTTTCATTCAGCTCACAGCCTTTGAAAGAGCACTGATTCCCACCGCAACACGCATGGCTGCAGCAATGGGAACTGCTCAGGGAGCCCTGAGCTACAATGCCCAGCATTACTGGGACAACAACCCAGCGCGAGGAGGCCATCATACAGGCGACGACATCAACGGCATCGGAGGCATGAACACCGACCTCGGTGATCCGGTTTATGCCATTGGCAATGGCATGGTTGTTTATCGTGGAGAACCATCACTGAGCTGGGGCAATACGCTCATTGTCGCGCACAGAAATACACAGGGGGAAATTCTATTATCGATGTATTCTCACTTGGACAAAAGCTACGCAGCTCACGGCCAACGAGTTCATCTAGGCGAAGTCATCGGCACCGTAGGAACCGCCAACAACAACTACCCAGCTCATCTACACCTCGAAATGCGTGACAGCACGGGCATCTACATTGGGCCTGGCTACACTTCAAACCAAGGCGAGTTCCTCAGCCCCTCTCAAACCATTCTTAAAGGTATGGGAAACCCACCTGATAACTTATTTCCCTCTGCATTATCGATCGCCATCAAGAATCAACAACAACGGCGAAAGGAACATTTTTTCAACAGCCAATAATGCTTCTTATCCTCTTTAAATCGAATCGAAACTGAACTAGGATAATTCTCATCGAATCGCGATTCTAACGTTAATTCAATAATTTCAGGATATTCACCTATGAGCACGGACACACCACCCAGTAACTTTGTTGCGCCAGAGCCAGAGGAAATTGCAGAGCTTCTCCCCAATTTTGAAGTCCTATCATTCATCGCAAAAGGAGGTATGGGAGCCGTTTACCTTGCCAAACAAAAATCCCTCGATCGAGAAGTAGCTATTAAGATATTACCCCGCAACTTCGGTGAAGACCTTGAATTCCGCACGTCTTTTGAGAGTGAGGCCAAAAGCATGGCCAAGCTCAATCACCCTAACCTCATCGGCATTTATGATTTCGGGGAAATCGATGGCTTGCTCTACATTGTCATGGAGATGGTACATGGCACTTCGCTTTACCATGCTTCATACGGAAAAAAAATCGATCCGATTGAAGCTGGCCGCATTATCTGCGAAATCTGCCACGGCTTAGAAAATGCCCACCAGCATGGCATTCTCCATCGAGATATCAAACCCGCTAACATCCTACTCAACGATCAGCTGTCGCCAAAAATAGGCGACTTTGGTTTAGCCCGCCCTGTCGGAGATCACGAATCAGACACCGCCTTCGGGACACCAGGATATACTGCACCAGAAGTTGTTCATAATCCAAGCGCTGTTGATGAAAGCACAGACCTCTACTCTGTGGGTGTTATGCTATATGAGCTACTCACCAGCAAACTGCCTGAGAAGCTTTATATGCCAGTAGCCAACCTCGTGCAATGCGACCCGAGGTTTGATGACATCATTCGCAAAGCGATGAACCCAGACCCCGTTCTTCGCTTTCGCACTGCCAAATCGATGGCAGAGGCGATCGATGCCATCCTCAACAAAAAGAAATCATCAGCTATTAGCAACCCCCTCATCCCCTCATCTTCCTCTGCGGGTGGCTCCGCTCATCCACCTAGGCCCTTATCGCCACCAGTGCATACCAAGAAATCGAGCAGCCCGACCATCCGTAATATGATCATCATCATCGTATTGCTTGCTGCTATCTATGGAAGCTGGACATTCTACCAGAAAAAGAAGGCTACTCGTGAAGCCGAAAACGCTCAAACCATTGTCGAAAATGAACGCAAAAAGGCTGAGGCAGTTGAGAAAAAAGCCAAAATCAAAGAGCAGCTAAATCGTGAAGCACAGCAGCGTAAAGAGGCTCGCAGCAAGATGATGGCCGAAATACAAGCTGCGAATAAGGAAATCACACCATCACCTGAACAACCGCCCAAACCCATAGCTGAGGTCCTTGTGAAATGCCCAGAGCTAGAGGAAGTGCGCGAAAAATGCCGTGGACTAGTCGGCAAGATGCAGAAAAAATTCGGTGGCAAGCGACGAGATCAGTTTCTCCAAGAAATTGAACAGCTGCGTGGATTTTACCGCAATAAATTGACTAAGATCAAAGCAAGCCTCGAGGCTAAGGGAATTAATGATCAAGCTCGTACCGTGGATAAGGAGTTGAACGCCAGCAATGTGCCAGGCCAAGCTTTTGTCGATTATATCTTAGGCAACAACTAAAATGATAACTCATCCCAGCATAGAGCGCATTCTCAGCCAAGAAAGTGAGGCATGCAGCAACTCTTGATTGGCAAAATGTCGTCACAGTAGCATATTGCCGACGTGCCACACAAAAAAAGCTCCCCCCTATCTTCTAAAGATACCAACGCCATCCGCATTTCGGGTGCTCGGCAACACAATCTGAAGAATATCAATCTTGAGATCCCACTGGGTAAATTCTCAGTCATCACAGGGCCATCAGGATCAGGGAAATCCTCACTCGCTTTCCACACCCTATACGCTGAAGGCCAGCGGCGCTACGTCGAAACATTCTCCCCCTACGTGCGGCAGTTTCTTGACCGCATGGACAAACCCGAGGTTGACCGTATTGACGGCATACCACCCGCAATTGCCATCGAGCAAAAAAACACCATTCGTTCAACACGCTCAACGGTCGGCACCCTCACTGAGCTCAACGACTATCTCAAACTTCTCTTTCCATATCTTGCCAAGGCCTACGACCCAAAAACTGGCGAGCGCATACAACCTGACACACCAGACTCCATCGCTAGCTGGTGTTATTCGGAGCACAGCGATCAGACCATCATGGTTGCTTTTCCCGTTTCTATTGCCGCGGGCACACCAAGCTCAGATGTTCTGCCGCTACTCAATCAGCAGGGTTACACGCGCATTTACCATCGTCGTAAAATATACCGCACCGATGAGCCCAACAGCAAACTGAAATTAGACGCATCCGTGCTCGTCATTCAAGATCGGCTCAAAATAACGGCGCGTAATAAGGCCCGCCTGCTTGAGGCCATTGATCAATCCATCGCCCTAGGCAAAGGAACCCTCGAAATCCTCATCGATAATCACTCTCGATCATTTTCCACTCACTGGACCAATCCATCAACAGGCTTCAGCCTGCGCCCACCCACCCCTGCCTTATTTTCATTTAATTCTCCCTTAGGCGCTTGCCCTCACTGCAGAGGTTTTGGCCGGACCATTGGCATTGATCTTGGCAAAGCTATCCCTGACCCCTCCCTAAGCATCAAGCAAGGTTGTGTCACGCCCTTCACCACGGCTCGTGGTGCAGAATGTCAACGAGACCTGCTAAGTGCTGCTCGTGCCGTCGGCATTGATATCAACACCCCCTACCAAGACCTCCAACATCATGAACGCCAATGGCTACTTTATGGTGAGCGTGATGACTCGCAGGATGCATGGGAAAATGGTGACTGGTACGGAGTCAAAGGATTTTTTGATTGGGTCGAAACCAAGTCCTACAAAATGCACGTGCGTGTATTCCTCTCCCGTTACCGTGCCTATACCGATTGCTCCCACTGCCATGGGTCTCGACTCCAGCCTGAAGCTCTGTGTTTTAAAATCCATGACAAAACCCTCCCAGAGCTCTGGAAAATGCCCGTCAAAGAGCTCTCCACTTGGTTTTCATCTCACCTTAAAGACAATTCATCAAAATCGATTTGTCACGCTCTCGATGAGATCAACTCAAGGCTTCACTACCTGTGCCAAGTCGGCCTGACCTACCTGACTCTCGACCGGCCCGCCAACACCCTCTCAGGAGGTGAAATCGAGCGTGTCAACCTCACCACCTGTCTCGGTGCAGCACTCACCAATACCCTCTTTGTCTTGGACGAGCCCACCGTCGGCCTACACCAGCGTGACATCAATCAACTCGTCAAGGTCATGCACGACCTCAGAGACAAAGGCAACACCGTGGTTGTCGTAGAGCATGAGGAGACCGTCATGCGCTCTTGTGACCACCTCATCGACCTCGGTCCCGCAGCGGGCGAGCATGGTGGTAACATTGTCGCAGAGCTCTCAGGTCAACAAGCCCAGCAAAAAACCATCGCCCAAAAATTCCCTGAATCTAAGACCCTTCCCTACCTCTCTGGGTCAATAAAAATTCAAGCCCCCACCTCCCGCCGAAGCTCAAAACGACAACTCAAGATCACTGGAGCGAATAGACACAATATCAGCAATCTCGATTTCAAGTTACCCCTTGGCATCTTCACCTGCCTGACAGGTGTCTCAGGCTCGGGTAAATCAACCTTAGCCCACGACGTCCTTTATCTTAACCTCGCCAAGCACCTCGGCATCATCAATGCTGACGAGGCTGCCCCGATCAAATCCATTAGCGGTCACCATCATTTGAGCTCGGTAGAACAAGTCGATCAATCTCCTCTGACACGCACACCCCGATCCACTCCTGCAGTGCATTCAGGCGCCTTTGATGCCATTCGTCAGCTCTACACGCTTGAAGAGGAAGCCCTCGAGCAGAAACTCACCCCAGGCTACTTCTCATTCAACTCAGGCACAGGCCGCTGTCAGCGCTGCCTAGGTAATGGCTTTGAAAAAGTGGAAATGCAGTTCCTTTCCGATCTCTACATCACCTGTCCAGAATGTGATGGCAAACGATACACTAGCAAGGCGCTTAGCTACAGCTACAATGGACTCAACATCGCTCAAACGCTGGAACTCACCATTACCGAAGCCATCGCTTCAACCACAGAACAACTCAAAAACACGAGTGGCAAAGAGTCACGGCTACTGAAAAAAATCATCAGCACCCTACAACCCCTCACCGATGTTGGCCTCGGCTATCTACGCCTTGGCCAACCACTCAACACCCTCTCCGGCGGAGAATCACAGCGTCTCAAACTCTGTAAAATACTCACCGAAGCACACAAATCCACCTCCAAGCTCCTCATTCTTGACGAGCCTACGACAGGACTCCACTTCACCGACATCGAAAAACTCCTCGAGGTTTTCCAGCGCCTCACCGAAGCCGGTCACACCTTACTGGTCATAGAGCACAACCTCGACGTCATTCGCTGTGCAGACCACATCATTGACCTAGGTCCTGGACCAGGAGCGGATGGCGGCAACATCATCTTCAGTGGCAGCCCAGAGGAAATCCTATCAGAAAAATCCGCCACTGCTGATGCACTTAAGACAACACACACGGCAGCAGCTAAAAAAGCAGCTCGGCCAACGTCGTCTCCACGAGCCAACAAAAACCAAAAAGCTTCCTCCTCAATTCAGATATCCGGAGCGCGGGAGCACAATCTCAAAAACATCTCTGTGGATATTCCGCGTGATGAACTCGTTGTTGTCACCGGCCTTTCTGGCTCAGGAAAATCCACCCTCGCCTTTGATATTATCTTTGCAGAGGGACAGCGCCGCTTTCTGGATTCCATGTCACCATACGCTCGGCAATTTGCCGGCCAGCTTGAGAAACCCGATGTCGACCGCATCACTGGCCTGCCACCGACCGTTGCTATTGAGCAGCGTGTCTCCCGAGGCGGAGGCAAGTCCACCACCGGCACGGTCACCGAAATTTACCACTTCCTGCGCCTGCTCTACGCTAAGCTAGGTATCCAGCATTGCCCAGAATCGGGTGAAGCCGTGATCTCCCAAACCAGTGACACCATTGAAAAGCAAATCCGCCAGCTGCGAGCCAAACACAAAAACCTCCTTATCCTCGCACCCCTGATTCGTGCGCGCAAAGGCTACCACACCGATATTGCCATCGCCGCAGCCAAAAAGGGCATTAGCCAACTGCTTGTTGATGGTAAACTGATGAACACCGAGGGTTTTCAAGCCCTGAAGCGCTATCAACCACATGACATCTATGCTGTCTGTGATTCCACCGAGCAGGCTCTGCATCTTGGCAAAGGAACCTGTGCCACCCTCACAGAGCAAAGTAAGAAGACACGTAAGGCTCAGCTGCAAACCTTCAGCTCTGCCCGCGTCTCCCCTGTCACAGGAAAATCGTTCGAAGAGCCGGACCCACACCACTTTTCGTTTAACTCGCACCGTGGCTGGTGCCCCACCTGCAGAGGCTACGGAGCTATCTCTGCAGCTACAGGGCGCAGCAGCAAACCCGACCAATACAACTCCGAACTAGAAGCTGAAATCCACGAGAATCTTAGCTCATCAGAACCGAACACACGCCACACTTGTCCTGACTGCGATGGCGCACGCCTACGTGAAGACTCACGTCACATCCTCATTCATAATAAGCCAATACACGACATCAATGCCCTCTCCGTGAACGAAGCCATCAAGGTGCTCGATCAATGGAAATTCAGTGGCCGAGAAAAAATCATCTCCCGTGACATCGTTCCCGAAATCATCCAACGCCTACACTTTCTCGACCACGTCGGCCTAGGTTACCTGCAGCTCGATCGCTCCGCAGATACTCTCTCAGGCGGTGAGTCTCAGCGAATCCGCTTGGCCGCCCAGCTCGGTTCCAACCTGCGCGGCGTGCTTTACGTCCTTGATGAGCCCACCATCGGCCTGCACCCACGCGACAACGTCAAACTCCTCGACACGCTCGAGTCCCTGCGCCAGCGCGGTAACTCCCTACTCGTGGTGGAACATGATGATGAAACCATCTCCCGTGCCGATACCCTCATCGAGCTCGGACCCGGTGCGGGTGTAGAAGGCGGACAATTGGTCAAACCTGCGATTTCCGACACAGCGCGCTCAATACGCACTCGCCGCCCCTTACCCAAGGCCAAGGCTGCTAGCGGCTGGCTCAGGCTCACGGGGTGCCATGCCAATAATCTAAAGGGCATCGACGCACGCATCCCCCTCGCTCAGCTCACCGTACTTACCGGCGTCTCAGGCTGTGGGAAATCTTCACTGATGCGTGGGTGCCTGTCCCATGCCGCGGGCAATCATGCCTCACAAACGACAAGCTATAAATCCAAGTCAGGATTTAATAATATCAAGTCCTGCTTTGAGGTGGATCAATCTCCAATTGGCAAAACCTCCCGCTCCTGCCCCGCCACCTATGTGAAGGTCCTCGACACCATTCGCCAACTCTTTGCCCAGCTACCCGAGGCGCGGGCGCGTGGTTTTAGCGCCTCACGCTTCTCCTTTAACAACAAAGAAGGCCAATGCCCGGAATGCAAAGGCAATGGCCGAATCAAACTTGAGATGGACTTCCTTCCCACCACATGGGTCCACTGTGAAGCCTGTCAGGAGATGCGCTACAACGCTGCCACACTGGACATTCGCTATAATGGCAAAAACATGGGTGAAGTCTTGAGAATGAATATCCGCCAAGCTGCCGAGTTTTTCAGCGCCGTGCCCAAACTTCGTCGCACGCTCAGCTTACTCTCCGACACCGGCCTCGGCTACCTCCAGCTCGGCCAGCCCAGCCCTACTCTTTCAGGCGGAGAAGCACAGCGCATCAAACTCGTTTCAGAACTCACCAAAGGGCGAGCTAGAATTACCGGCAGTAAAGCCTATCATGCCAACCTCTACCT